>JAWWOY010000963.1:0-4257 GCA_033851195.1 Kribbellaceae bacterium
GACCAGCGGGTCGAACTGCAGCACGAGTACGAAGGTGTCTGGGTCGGCGTACTGGCTGTCGACAAGGTGCCGGAGTACCGGCTCGAGGTGACGTACACGGACGGCCCGGCACTCGAGGTCGACGACCCGTACCGGTATCTGCCGTCGCTCGGCGAGATGGACCTGCACCTGATCGGGGAGGGCAGGCACGAGCAGCTCTGGACCGTGCTCGGTGCACATGTCCGCCGGTACGACGGACCGACCGGCACGGTGACGGGGACCTCGTTCGCCGTCTGGGCCCCGAACGCGCAGGGCATCCGGCTCACTGCGGACTTCAACTTCTGGGACGGCCGGGCGCACCCGATGCGCACGATGGGCTCGTCCGGCGTGTGGGAGTTGTTCGTCCCCGGCGTCGGCCCGGGCACCCGGTACAAGTTCGACATCTGTGGCCGGGACGGTATCTGGCGGCAGAAGGCCGACCCGATGGCGAACCTGGCCGAGACTCCCCCGGCGAACGCCTCGGTCGTGCACGAGTCGACGTACGCGTGGCAGGACGGTGATTGGCTCAGCCAGCGCGCCCAGGCCCAGGCGTACGCCGAGCCGATGAGTGTCTACGAGGTGCACCTCGGCTCGTGGCGCAAGGGCAGGTCGTACCGCGATCTCGCCACCGAGCTGGTCAGCTATGTCACCGAGATGGGCTTCACCCACGTCGAGCTGATGCCGGTGATGGAGCATCCGTTCGGCGGCTCGTGGGGCTACCAGGTGACATCGTACTTCGCGCCGACGTCGCGATTCGGTGACCCGGACGACTTCCGGTTCCTGGTGGACTCGTTGCACCAGGCAAATATCGGCGTGATCGTCGACTGGGTGCCGGCGCACTTCCCGAAGGACGCCTGGGCACTGGCCCGGTTCGACGGGACGCCGCTGTACGAGCACCCGGATCCGCGGCGCGGCGAGCAGCCCGACTGGGGCACGCTGGTGTTCGACTTCGGCCGGCCGCAAGTGCGGAACTTCCTGGTCGCGAACGCGCTCTACTGGGCGGAGGAGTTCCACATCGACGGACTGCGCGTCGACGCGGTCGCCTCGATGCTGTACCTGGACTACTCCCGCCAAGAGGGCCAGTGGGTGCCGAACCAGTACGGCGGCCGCGAGAACCTGGAGGCGGTCTCGTTCCTCCAGGAGATGAACGCCACCCTCTACAAGCAGGTCCCGGGTGTCATCACCGTGGCCGAGGAGTCCACCTCCTGGCCGGGTGTCACCCGGGCGACGCACCTCGGCGGCCTCGGCTTCGGCTTCAAGTGGAACATGGGCTGGATGAACGACTCGCTGCGCTATCTGGAGCACGAGCCGATCCACCGGCAGTACCACCACCACGAGATGACGTTCTCGATGATGTACGCCTACTCGGAGAACTTCGTGCTGCCGCTGTCGCACGACGAGGTGGTGCACGGCAAGGGCTCGCTGCTGCGCAAGATGCCGGGCGACCGTTGGCAGCAGTTGGCGAACCTGCGCGCCTACCTGGCGATGATGTGGGCCCATCCGGGCAAGCAGCTGCTGTTCATGGGCTGCGAGTTCGGCCAGGAATCGGAATGGTCGGAGAAGGGCGAGCTGGATTGGTGGTTGCTCGACCACGCCGATCATCAGGGCCTGCAGCAACTGGTGAAGGACCTCAACGGCGCCTACCGCGACACCAAGGCTCTCTGGGGCAACGACCACGTGCCCGAGCGGTTCTCCTGGATCGACGCGAACGATGCCAGCAACAACACCTTCTCGTTCGTCCGGTCCGGCGAGCCGGGTGAACCGACGCTGGCCTGTGTCGTGAACTTCTCGGCGCTCCCGCATCACGGCTACCGACTGGGTCTGCCGTTCGCCGGCCGCTGGCACGAGGTGGTCAACACCGACGCCCACCTGTACGGCGGCTCGGGGGTGGGCAACTTCGGCGGAGTCGACGCGGACGGGCCGGGGTGGCACGGCATGGCGAGCAGCGCCGAGCTCTCCGTACCACCGCTCGGCGCTGTCTGGCTCCGCCACGACGGCTGATGGACGCTAGGAGTGCGGTGTTGCCCGAGCGGCAACACCGCACCCGTGACGCTTAGCGACCGCTTAGAGGACGTACAGGCTGAAGGTGTTGCTGTAGACCGCGTCCACCGGCAGCCCCGTGCTGCTGTTGGAAGCGGGCACCCACCAGCGGAACGAGGTCTCCCCGAGCCGGTTGAAGGCGAACGGCCCGGTCAGCCCGCGCCCGGAGGACAGGGTCTTGTACATCAGGCCCTGCCAGACCCCGCTCGCGTTCTTGAACTGCAGTGCCGCCTGCTGCGAACCGGCCGGGTCCACCCAGAGGTACGCGTTCGGCTGCTGCCCGAGCATGATCGTCGGGCTGATGAATTTCGCCTCCACCACCTTCGTGGTCGCCCGCACAATCTTCGAGGCACTGATGCTCTGGTACTGCGCCACCCCGCCCGCGGCTGAGTCCGTGAGGACGGCGCGGTACTCCCGGGCGCCCGGGTTCTTCACCGTAAACGAGTACTTGCCCTGGGCATCGGTCTTGGTGGCGCCGACCACGTACCACGGGCTGGTGGCGGAGTTCCGGGCGTGCAGCACGACCTGGATCCCACCCTTCGCCGTGTCGTCGGTGGCCTGCCGGCACGATCCCGCCGGGCTCTCCTCGAGGTAGCGGAACGAGCTGATCCCGGACATGGTGATCGGTGCACCGAAAGTGGTCGAGCCCGGCGCGGCGAACGTGGTCGCCGAGGTCCGCACCCGCTGCCCGGCGATCCGCGATTCACCCCATTCGTTGGCGGCGTACATGTCGACGTTGAACGGCTGGTGCTGGTTCGCGATCTCGCCGTACGGCGTCGTCGTGACCGGCAGCTGCACCTCACGGCACTCGCCAGCGGTGGTGCTCGCGAGCGTGAGCCGGGGAATGAAGCTGACCGGCTTGTCCACGTCCAGCGGGTCGTCCGGCGTCGTGTCGACCGCTTGGTCGGGCGCGAACGCCCAGCTCAGGACCCCGCTGTCCAGCATCGGGGCCCAGCTCGTCTCCCCCCGGATGTACCGGTCGAAAGCGGCTGACCGGGCTTCGGCGGTGCTCGGGTCGGAGATGACGATCCGGGCCGTGCTGGCTGGATCGTGGCTGGGCTCCAGCGCCGAGGCCGGCACGATCAGCTGGTTCGGTGCGTCGGCGGTGGTGGTGCCGAGTTGCTTGTCACTCTTGCCCGCTACCTCGAGCGCGATCGTGTTCGATATCGGCGCGCTCTCAGTCCAGCTGATCTTGACTTTGCCGTCGACCCAGGCCAGTTGGACGTTCTCCGCCTGGCTCGGTGACGACGTGGCGGCCTGTGCCACTACCGGAGTTCCCAACCCGGTCAGCAGTACCACTGCCAGCAGTGATTTCTTCAGCATGCTCTTCCCCCTACGACTCTCATAAGCATCTGCCCCCGAAGCGGGGTTACTGAGTTGGATGCCGTGGGAGCCGGAAAGGTTGAGTGCGGGTTTCATCTCACTGTCAGGGTGAAGATCCCGCTGTAGACCGGGTCTACCTTGAGGCCGGTGCTGGCGGTGCTACCCGGCACGTACCAACGGAACGGGGTGGCACCCCGACGCGACCACGTGAACGTGGCGATACCGCGCCCGGAGGACAGGGTTTTGTAGGTCAGGCCCTGCCAGGTGCCGTTCGGGTTGCGGAACTGCAGGGCCGCCCGCTGGGATCCTGCCGGGGCCACCCACAGGTACGCGTTCGGCTTCTGCCCGTAGTTGATCACCGGCGTGATGAACTTGGCCGACACCACCTCGGTCGTTGCCTTGATCAACTTCGGCGCGCTGGCGGCACCGTAGCTCAGGATGCCCGCCCTGGTTGTGTTCGGCACCACCACGCGGTACTCGCGTGCGCCGGTGTTGTTCACGCTGAAGCTGTACTCGCCGGTCGACCTGGATCGGGTGCTGCTGACGACGTACCAGGAGCCGGCGCTGGTGTTCCTGGCCTGCAACACCACCAGTTCGTTCGCAGCCGGGAAGAATTCGCGGTCCTCGCAGACCGGCGGTGAGGCCGTCTGGAAGATGCCGCGATCGTTGACGCGGCCGGCGAGGACGACCGGCTTCCCGTACGCCGTGGCGGCGGGCGCTGTCAGAGTCAGCCCGGTCGCGCCCACCTCGGCGGAGCCACCTGGCCTGGCGGCCTGCCAGGCGTTCGAGGAGCGCATCGTGATCGAGAAGGGCTTGTTGCCCCGATTGTCGATCACCCCGGACAAGGCCCCTGGGTAGGTCGAAGACAGGTACACC
>JAWWOY010000969.1:0-4660 GCA_033851195.1 Kribbellaceae bacterium
CGATCCGCAGTCCACGGACCCGGACGTCCCACTGGGTGGCCAGGTGCTTCAGGGCGTCCGCCTCGGTGCGCGGCCCGTAGCCGACCACCAGGCTGTCCCCGAAAGGGAAGGCGTCACCGGATTCGAAGTGCGGCCCGATCCCGTCACCACCGGTCCGGCTCAGGTCGAACCCGTGACCGATGAACCACTCGGCCGCGGTCAGCGATTCCTTGCGCCGTGGCTCGAACCGCAGATGCGACAGCGCGACCCGGTGCGGCAATGCGACCAACCCGAGATTCATCGCGTAGACCATGTCGGGCGAGTCCGGCCGCTGCGCCAGCACCTGCACCTCACCGCTGGCGTCGATGATCGCCTGCCGTAGCGATTCCCACTGCCGCAGCGTCCGTTCGGGGTCCGGCTGGTCATCGGTAGACATATACGGATTGATCACGTAGTCGATCCGGAAATGGTCCGGCCGGACCATCAGATACCGGCGACCCCACCCCAGCGGTTGACCCATGAACCCACCTCGCAGCACTTGGACCGTGATTGACGGATCCCCTGATTGTCCGACAATCAGTCAGTGTGCGGCCCAGCTCACACCCTCGTCAACCGAACTGGTCGGAGCGTTACTTGGTGGTGAAGATCAACTCGAGTTCGGCCGGGTTGTAGCCGTGGCCGTTGAGCCACTCCAGCGCCTTGGCCTTGCCCGTCGGGTCGAACAGAGTGATGTAGACGGCGATCTGTTCGGGGTTGTTCGGCGCGATCTTGGATGCCCCGGACTCGGCCTTGAACCCCGGACCGATGTAGGGCAGCTCCCTCAGAATCGGGTACTTCTGATTGAGTCGCTGGTTGATCTCGTCGAAGCGGCGACCGGCCTCGGCCTCGGCCGCGAGGGTCTGATCCGGGTGATCCTTCTCCCAGTTCCGACCGGCTGCGCTGTTGGAGTAGAGGTACATCTTCACCGACAGCGGATTACCGCCCACAGCTTTGATCGTCTGCGTGTAGCTCTGGAAGCCCTGCCGCTGCGCCGACAGGGTGTGCTGTCCCTCTTTGACCTTGATCTCGCCGTTCGCCGCAATCGGCTGACCGTCGAGAGTCAGCGTCAGGTCGTTCGGGATCGACACCACGGTCAGCTTTGACTCCGGACGGCCGCGCAACGACAGGTAGCCGCCCAGCACGATCACCACGATGGCGATCACCACACCGCCCAGTATCCAGATCCGCCGGTTCTCCGCCAGCATCAGTCCACTCCCTAACTCTTGAGCCGGGCCGCGACGAAATGCTTCCCGTTGTCGTCGGTGTAGGCATGGCCGAACTCCGGCACGTGACCGTGCAACGACGCCGAAGCCGCGCTGTAGCCACCCGCCTGCGGGTCGATGATCAAGAAGGTGTGACCCGGGCCGATCATGATGTCGCCGGGCTTCAGTTGCTGGACCGGGATGTCGAGGATGTCGTACTTCCCGGAACTGCGTAGGTACGCTTCCTGGACGCCGGTACCCCGCAGCGGGTACTTAGGATCGGCGCCGCTCATCCGCATCACGGTCGCGACGAAGACGCCGCAGTCGCTGTAGGGGTCTTCGGTCGTGGCCCCGTTGTATTTCGGCATCGCGTCCTGGTACTCCTTCTTGGCGTCGCTCTGGTACTTGCCATGCCCGGGCTCAGGCCAAGCCAGCATGACCGCCGTGGCCGAGATGTCACCGTTGCCGGCGCAGCCACCTCCACCGGCAGCGCCACCGGGGGCCCCGCCCCCGAACGTGTCGAGCACCTGCGTGGCCGCGGTCTTGCGCTCTGCGTACTTCGGATTGCTGAGATCGTCTTTCCCAGCGAACCGCTCGAAGTAGCGACCGAACGCGACCGCGGCCTCCTCGACGGTCTTGGCCTTCTTGAGCTGTTGACCGGCACCCCCCTCCGGGACCGGACCCGTGCCGTCCAACTGCTGCTTCAGGAAGCTGAGCTGGAACTCGAGCGACTCGATCGTCTTGTCGTCAGCGCCCTGCCGCTTGGACGGGGTGATCATCTTGCCGGCTGGGGTCCATTGGACGATGCCCCAGCCGCCCGCGGAGCCGACGACATCGCTCGGATGGGTGACCGAGCCGGGAGGAGTGTCTTGCTTGCGGGCCGGCTCCACCCCCGACTCGTGGATCATGTTGCCGACGATGCCCGCCGCCTGCTCCTTGCTGTACCCGTTTGAGGCGAAAAAGTTGAAGGCCTTCTGCTGGTTGTTCGTCCCGACCAACGGGCCACCGCTACCGTTGCCACAACCGCAACCGCCGGAGTTCGGATCGGAGGCCGCGTCGCCGACCTGATCGGTCGGGTCCACCGGGTCCAACTGGTTGCCGTTCATCTGCACCCGGAGCTCGAAGTGCAGGTGGTCGCCACTGATGCCAGGCTGGCTCTCGGCGCCCGAGCCAGACTTGCCGATCTCGTCGCCGCGCTTGACCTTGTCGCCGACGTGCACCTTTTTCGACTGGAAGAACTCGTACCAGGTCTGGACGCCGTCGTTGTGCTGGATCTTGATCCAGTCACCGTCGACCGAGACGACCTGGCCGTCGGCCGCGGCCAGCACCGCGGTGCCGGCAGCCACCTTGTAATCGAGCCCGGTGTGCTTGGGATCGGCGGCGTCCCAGCCCTGCTCGATGCCGTGTTCCTTGGTCGGGTAACCGAACGACTTGCCCACCGCGGCGCCGGTGGTCGGCACGCACTGCCCGTCGCCACCGATCGCGGCGAGCGAGGCGGCCACCATCGCGATCACGATCAGAAGAGGAAGCAGCAGGAACAGGAACACACCCCCGAGGATCGGGAGCATCTTGTTGTCACCCACGGCGCTCTCCTTCGGCGGGCACCCGGGTCCGTGGTACGGGCGGCCACTGACGCATGGGAACAGACTGCCCGAAAACGAGGTCATCACGTCGGCCGTTTTCCACAGGCTGCGCGCCGAGGACAGGCCCCCACCGGCCGGTGCGCGACAACGGGGCCGCCCTGGACGAGAATCGCTGCATGTACGAACGGCTGCAGCTAGATCGCTCGACCACCGTGGACCGGGTCGTCGACGCGCTCCGCGCCGCCCTCTTCGCCGGTGACCTGGAGCCGGGCACCCCGCTCCGCGAGCAGCCGCTGGCCGAGGCGCTCGGGGTGGCCCGCAGCACCGTCCGCGAAGCGATGACCATGTTGGTCACCGAGGGTCTCGCGGTCCGGGAGCCGAACAAGGGCGTCAGCGTGGCGATCCTGCAGCCGGCCGCCGTCGCGGACATCTGCCGCGCCCGCTTCGTCCTCGAGTCCGCCGGCATCAAGACCTGGTACGACGCCGACGAGGCCGGCCGGGAGGCGGTGCGCGCCGCGATGCGCGAGTTCGCCGCCACCGCGAAGGACGGCGCCGACCCCGAGGCGATGACCGAGACCCACCTGGCCATCCACCGCAGCCTGGTCGCGCTGACCGGCAGCGCCCGGCTGATCGCCACCGCGGATTCCATCACGGGTGAGGCCAGGCTGGCGCTGGCCCGGGTGGACGCGCTCCGGCAGGACGCCAGGCAACAGGTCGCCTCGCACCGCAAGCTGGTCCGCCTGCTGGAGAAGGGCGACCTGGACGAAGCCGTCGATGAGCTCCGCCGCCATCTCGCCGGCGCCGAGGAGTCCCTCCTCGAAGCCATCGCCACACCCCCCGGCTGACTCGCCGCCCGTTGAGTCCGGCCGTACGACGCGACGCCCGCATCCCGCGGATCCGTGGTACCGGCGTGGCATCCTCCGTCGGTCCGAACCCCGCTTATCTCTAGTCCGGACCGCGAGCGGTCAAGGTCGGCTCACGGCGATTCGGCCGAGGATGAACCGGTCGGTGGGAAGATCGAGGGCATGGCTAACATGCTGATCAAGCTGCTCGCGAACGCGGTGGCGCTCGCGGTGGCGAGCTGGGTCGTGAATGGCATCACCATCCAGGGCGCGACCACCGGCCGGCGGGTGCTCACGCTGATCATCGTCGCAGCGATCTTCGGCGCGGTGAACGCGGTGGTGAAGCCGATCGTGAAGCTGCTGTCGCTGCCGTTCATCATCCTGACGCTGGGGCTGCTGGTCTTCGTGATCAACGCCCTGATGCTGCTGCTCACCTCGTGGATCACCGGCAAGCTGGACGTGCAGTTCCACGTCAGCGGGTTCGGGTCGGCGCTGCTCGGCTCGCTGGTCATCACCCTGGTCGGGATGCTGCTGAACGCCGTCCTGCCGGACAAGGCCGAGGTGCACTGAGGTGTCCGGGCGGCATGTCGAGGTCGTCTGCACCGGCAACATCTGCCGGTCCCCGATCGGCGAGGTCGTGCTACGCGCCAAACTCACCGAGGCGGGGATCGACGACGTCGTGGTGACAAGCTCCGGAACGGGCGGTTGGCACAGCGGCGACCCGATGCACCACCGCGCCGCAGCGGCCCTGGCCCGCCACGGGTACGACGGCAGCGCGCACCGGGCGCAGGAGTTCCGCAGCTATTGGTTCGGTGAACGGGACTTGGTGCTGGCGATGGATTCCGGTCACCTGTCGACGTTGGTCCGCCGTGGCGGCGGGGAGATCACCGTACCGATCGAGCTGTTCGCCGACACCGACGTGCCGGACCCCTACTACGGCGACGACGCCGACTTCGACAAGGTCGTCACCCAGATCGAAAAAGCCGCCGACGTCTGGATCACCCGCCTCCGCTAA
>JAWWOY010000462.1:0-6058 GCA_033851195.1 Kribbellaceae bacterium
GTTCTCCGCGGTCACCCCTTCGAATGTCTCGGCGCAATCGCCTCCCTGCAGCAGGAACGCCTCGCCCCGGGAGACAGCGCCGATCTTGTCGGTCAGGTCGTCGCACTCGCCGGCGAAGACGAGCGGCGGCAGCTTCCGCAGCTGCCCGATCACCCGCTCGAGCGCTGCGCCATCGGGCCACTCGGGCTGCTGCAAAGGCTTGAGCGCGCGCAGTTCGTCAAGACTGGGTACGCCGGGCACGAGCGGTGAGCTCAGGGTCGCGAATTGCATGTCCCCAAGCCTAGGCCAGCTCGCTAACCACCCGCCCAACCGTCTCACCCGCACCCTCCGCCGCCTTGCCTTGGCGATCCCCATCCCGCCCCAACCCGGGAGGATCGCCCTCCCGAATGTGCCGGGAATCCTCCCAGAATCCCACCACGCAACCCTCCCCCTAGCCGTCTCGAGCGAACCCCGGGAGGATCACCCTCCCGAATCGGCCGGGAAACCCTCCCGAAACCACGACACCGTCCTCCGCAAGGAGCTGTCCCGTCAGGATCGGCTCGGCTGTGCTCCCTGAGCAGCGGCTCAGCTATCCACAGGTTCAGAAACAGTCGCGCGGGTTGACGAGAAAACGCGGATCTTCTCTGGCATGAAGGCGCAGGCCAGGACAGAGACAGGACCGGGTGCCGTAGCGGAAGGTGGTGGTGGATCGGTCGCTGAAGAGGCAAGGGCGGCGGCGGAGCTGGCCGGGCGATTCGTCGCCTTGCGAGGGCGGCAGGCGGGAGCCTTCAGCCGGGCCCAGGCCAATGCGCACGGGATCTCAGACAAGGTGTTGACGGCGAGACGGCGCGCAAGGCAGATCCAACGGGTGCACCACGGTGTGTACGTCGATTTCACTGGTCCGGTGCCATGGCGGAGCCGGGTCTGGGCGGCCTGGCTGGTGTACGGACCGGATGCTGCCTTGGGTGGTGAGACGGCATTGCGCCAGTACGGGCTGGACGGCAGCTGGGATGAAAGCGAAGTGCACGTCGAGGTGCCGCACGCTCGCCGGGTGGACCGTCAGCCAGGTGTCGTGATCAGCCGACGTCAGGACCTCGCGGTGCGGCTTCACCAATCGCGCGAGCCACCGACGGTGCGTTTGGAGGTTGCCCTGCTGACGGTGGCGAGCCGGCAGTCCCGAACGGACCAGGTGTTGGCGATCGTGCTCGACGCCTGCAGACAACGGCGGACAACGCCCGAGCGCCTCCTGGACGAGCTGGATTCGTTGTGCCGGATCCCACGGCGGAGACTGCTGCGTCAAGTGCTGGCGGACGCGGCGGACGGAGCCCACTCGTTCCTGGAGCAGACCTACCTGCGTCGGGTTGAGCGCGCTCACGGCCTGCCTCCGGGGCAACGCCAGGTCCGCGCAGGTGGAACCACGTTCGCACTACTCAACGCTGAGTCGGGCCTCGAGGTTGAACCACGGCCGGAAGACAGCGCCGACACCGACTATGGAGGTTCGGCGCCGACTCAGGTGGTGTACCGCGATGTGGAGTACGTGCCGTACGGAGTGATCGTCGAGCTGGACGGGAGGGCCGGGCACGCCGACGTCGGATCACAATGGCGGGACATGAGCCGAGACAATGCCGCCGCACTCCAGGGCAAGGTCACGCTGCGCTTCGGGTACCAGCTGGTTAATGAGCCGTGCGCGTCCGCTGCCCAGGTGGGACTCGCGCTGCGGGGTCGCGGCTGGGTCGGCTCAGTGCTCCGCTGCGGATCGATCTGCTCGGCCTGAGGCGGATCCCGGGTCAGGTGAGGGAGCTGGGGTCGGAGGGGACGTCGACGGCGTGGCGGCGGAGGAGTTCCAGGGGGATTGCCTCGAGGGATCGGATGTGGGTGGAGGCCAGGACCACCGGGGCAGCGACGCCGGCGTGGTACGCCTGCAGCCAGCGGACGGCGACCACACACCAGCGGTCGCCGGCGCGGAGGCCCGGGAAACTCAGTTCGGGGCGTGCGGTGGCGAGGTCGTTGCCGACGGATTTCTGGTGCGCGAGGAACTCCGACGTCATCACCGCGCAGACCGTGTGACTGCCGAGATCCTCCGGGCCGGTGTTGCAGCAGCCGTTGCGGAAGAAGCCGGTGAGGGGGTCGGTGCCGCATTCCTCCAGCGGTTCGCCGAGGACGTTCAGCTCGCTCTCCATAGGGACATCCTCACGCAACACCCGGCCACCCGGCTCAGGCCGACCGACGGCTGAGGTCAGGAGGCCTTGGTGTCGGGGCCGATCCGGGGCTTCACATGGTTCTCCGGGACCTCGCCGGCCTTGATCAGCTCCTTGGCCTTCTCGGCGTACATGTCGACGTACTCCTGGCCGGACAGTTCCATCAGGGCGTACATGATCTCGTCGGTGACCGAGCGGAGCACGAACCGGTCCCGCTCCATCCCCTCGTACCGGGAGAAGTCCAGCGGCTTGCCGATCACCACGCCGGGGCGCATGATTCGCGGCAAGCGGCGGCCGGGTTCGCGGACCAGCCAGTGCGGCAGCGCCTGGCCTGGCGGCTGCAGTTTCTCGGTGTCGATCATCGCCACCGGGATCACCGGCACCCCGGCCACGATGGCCATCCGGGCGACGCCGGTCTTGCCCTTGTAGAGCCGGCCGTCGGGTGAGCGGGTGCCTTCGGGGTAGATGCCGAAGAGCGCGCCCTTCTGCAGGATCTCCAAACCGATGTTCAGCGCGGCCAGTGACGCGCGCCCGCCGGACCGGTCGATCGGGATCTGACCGACGGAACGGAAGAACGTCGCCACCAGCCGACCCTTGAGCCCGGGTGCGGTGAAGTACTCGGACTTGGCCGGGAAGACGATCTGCCGGGGCACGGCCACCGGCAGGAAGACCGAGTCGCAGAAGGCAAGATGGTTGCTGACCAGCAACGCCGGGCCGTCGACCGGGATGTTGGCCAGCCCTTTGACCCAGGGACGGAAGATCAGCTTCACGATCGGTCCGACGACGAACCGCCTGAGGAACAGGTACAGCAACGCCTTCACCTCCGTCACTCGGCCGACACCCTATGTCCACTGTGCCCCCGGAGCAACGTCACCACACGCGGCAAAGACGTGACGCAACGTGTTGATCGGTGGTGCAGACCGGATGCGACCTCGGTCACGACACCCGGTGCCGGGGTGGGCCGCAGGCCCCAGGCCTGCGACCATGGCTTCCAAGTACTACGTATCCGTACTGCTCAGGGAGCCACCGTGCCAGTGCAAGCGTATGCGGAAGAGTTCCGCAGTCCCGGATCCGGCGCGAGTTTCGGCACCGGGGTCCTGCTGAGCCATGGCTTCACCGGATCACCCAGATCCATGCGCCCCTTCGCCGAGCACCTGGCCGCCGAGGGCTTCGGCGTCGCCGTACCGCGGCTGCCCGGTCACGGCACCGAATGGCAGGAGATGAACACCACTCGCTGGCAGGACTGGTACGCCGTCCTGGACAACGAGCTGGAGCGGCTCCGCAAGGACCACGACCGGGTCTTCGTCGCGGGGCTGTCGATGGGCGGCTGTCTCGCCCTGCGGCTGGCCGAGGAGCACGGTGCCGACATCGCCGGCCTGATCCTGGTCAACCCGTCGGTGCGGACCGACGACAAGCGGCTGGTTCTCCTGCCGGTGCTGCAGCGCCTCGTCCCGTCGTTCCCGGGCATCTCGAACGACATCAAGAAGCCCGGCGTCGACGAGGGCGCCTACGACCGGATGCCGCTCAAGGCGCTCTACTCGCTGTCCCAGCTCTGGCAGGTGACCCGGGAGGACCTGGCCAAGGTGACCCAGCCGGTCCTGCTCTTCCGCAGTACGGTCGATCACGTGGTGGAGCCGAGTTCGGGCCGGGCCGTACTGTCCTCGATCTCATCCCGCGACGTCACCGTGACCCTGCTCGAGGACAGTTATCACGTCGCCACTCTGGACAACGACGCACCGCGTATCTTCGCGGACTCGGCCACCTTCATCCGTCGGGTCGGCGCCGATGCGTGACAACGGCCTGACCGCTGCGACGTATCTGTCGCTGGGCGGCATCGACCCACTCGTCGCCGAGCCCGTGCTGACCGCTCTGGCCAAGGCCGGAATAGCCGCGTACGCCGCTGGGCCCGGCGAGCAGGGACCAGCGGTAGCCCCGACCTCTGACCAGCCGACCGACGAATCCGCCGAGTCGCCGGTCCAGGGCGATGGTGCGGCCAAAGGCGAGGGGCCGGCGAAGGCCGAAGCACCGGCCAGGGCGGAGATCGCGGCCGGCCAGGAGGAGATCTTCGTCGACGCCGCCTCGGCCGAGCAGGCCCGCGCGGTGGTCGAGCGGAGCACCGAGGACGCGGAATGGAAGTTGTTGGTCGAGCAGTTCAACGAGCCCTCCGCGCCGGGCCATGCGGACAGCGCGCAGCCTCGCTGGCCGGCCAGCGAGGACGTCGACGAGAACAGCTACGAGCCGCTGATCGACGTGCCGACCGGCTTGATCGTCGGGGACGGCCCGGATGGCGACGAGGACGCCGAGGACAAGCGGCCGGCCCGGCGTAACGACCCGCACGAGCACTTCGTCCCGCCGGAACCAGCCCGCGGCCCGCGGCTGGACTGGGTCAGCCGGCTTGCCTGGCTCGGCCTGATCGGCGGCCCGTTACTGCTCATTCTGGCCGCGGTGTTCAGCTTCGGACAGAGCCGGATCACCCTGGTCGCGGTGGTCGGGTTCGTCGCCGGGTTCCTCACCTTGGTGATCAGGATGAAGGACCGGCTGCCGACAGATGACACACCTGACGACGGAGCGGTTGTCTAGCCGTTAGAGTGCTGATCGTCGGACAATCTGACGATCAGTGGAGGAGGCAGCCGTGCAGGTCAACGAGACCGTCGAGATCACCGGTCACCTGATGGATTCCGGGCTGCTATCCCGCGTCCTGGACGACATCCGGGGGTACGGCGGCGACTACACGCTGGACAGGTTCGACCTGGGCTACGACAAGGACGATCCCTCGACAGTCCGGATGACGGTCGGCGCCGACGACGAGGAGACCCTGCAGCGGCTGCTGATGCGGATCCAGACCAAGGGCGCGAACCTGGTCGACCCGGGCCGGCCCGAGATCTCCGAGGTCACCCAGGACGGGGTCTTCCCGGACGGCTTCTACTCCACCACCAACCTGCCGACCAGCGTGCGCCTCGACGGCCGCTGGGTGACGGTGCAGAACCCGGAGATGGACTGCGGGCTGGTCGTCGAACAGGTCGAGGGCGCCACTACTGTCCGCACCATCCCGATGTCCGACGTCAAGGCCGGGATGCGGATCATCGCCAGTGCGCAGGGCGTCAAGGTCGCTCCCCCGGTGGTCGCGAACACCGAGGAGTCGTTCGGCTTCATGGAGTCGGACGTGTCCAGCGAGAAGCCGCAGCGGGTGCTGGTGATGCAGGTCGCGGACGGCATGCGCGACGCGAAGGCAGCCGGCCTGAAGGTGCTCTGGGTCGGCGGTCCCGGCATCGTGCACACCGGTGCGGCGCCGGCGATGGTCGCGCTCGTCGAGGCCGGGTACGTCGATGTGCTGTTCGCCGGCAACGCCCTGGCGACCCACGACATCGAGTCGGCCCTGTACGGCACCTCGCTCGGCGTCGACCTCTCCCGCGGCCACGGCGTGGAGCACGGCCACGAGCATCACATCCGCGCGATCAACACGATCCGCAAGGCCGGCTCGATCGCCGAGGCCGTCAAGCAGGGCGTGCTCACCTCCGGCGTGATGCACTCGCTGGTGACGAACAACAAGCAGTTCGTCCTGGTCGGCTCCGTCCGGGACGACGGTCCCTTGCCGGACGTCTACACCGACGTGCTCGAGGGCCAGCGCGCGATGCGGGCCGAACTGCCCGGCGTCGGCTACTGCATGATGGCCGCGACGATGCTGCACTCGGTGGCGACGGGCAACATCCTGCCCGCGTCCATCCCGCTCACCTGCGTCGACATCAACCCGGCCACCGTGACCAAGTTGGCCGACCGCGGTTCGTCCCAGGCCCGTGGCATCGTCACCGATATCGGCCTGTTCATCGAGCACCTGGCCCGCGAGCTGGCCCCCGGCTACACCGGCTAGAGCTGACCACCCG
>JAWWOY010001024.1:0-3066 GCA_033851195.1 Kribbellaceae bacterium
GAGATCCAGCGTCGGTCGATGTGACCGATCAGGTTGTGCGCCGCCATCGTGGTCGAGTAGACGTTCGCGTAGGCCTCGTCGACCTCGTCCACCAGCAGCACCAACAGCGCGATCGCGCCGGCCGGCAAGGTCACGAGGGCGGTGATCACGTTGGTGCTGTTGGTCTGCAGGGTCGCGACCGCCACTACGCCGAGCGCGTAGTAGAGCACCGCCGCCAGGCCGTAGCCGAGAGCGGAGCCCGCGAACGCCGCCTTGTTGGTGCGCGAGTGCCGGGTGTAGTCCGCAGCCAGCGGGGCGAACGAGACGACCCCTGCCGCGGCCAGGTCGACGGCCGGCCAGAAGCCGAACACGCCGTCCTGCGGCAGATCGTGCACCGGCTTGCTCAGCACCTGCACGAACAGGTACACCGAGGCAAGCAGGACCAGCCAGACCATGAACTTGCGCAGCAACTTCACGCTGCCGAGCGGCCGGACTGCCATCGCGGTCGCGATCAGCCCGGCCAGCAGTACGAACAGCCAGCGCCACCGGTCGCTGGTGACCGCGACCGCGGCCTGGGCGATGACGATGATCTCCATGGTGGCCCAGCCGACGTTCTGGGCGATGTTGAGCACGGTCGGCGCCATCGAGCCGCGGCGGCCGAACAGACCACGCAGGCTGGCCATTGCCGGCGCTCCGGTCTGCGAGCCGAACACGGCGGCACCGCCGAGGACGAGTGCGCCGAGCCCGCAACCGACCACGACCGCGACCAGGCCGCTTACCAGCGAACCGGTGTAGGCGACGACCAGCGCGCCGGTCACCGGGCCGAACAACGAGATGCCGAAGTTGCCCCAGAGCGTGAACTGGTCGAGGAACCCCAGCGTGCGCGGAGCATCCGTGGTGAGTACGAGCGGCGCCTCGGTCGATCCGGAGCTATTGCGAACAGCAGTCGAGGTCATGACGGACCTGCTCCCTACGCCGGCATTACCCGGTCAGGTTCAGGCGGTCGGCGACCCGGCTCCCGGGCGGTCCCGGCAACTCGTCACCCTCTCAGCCCGCCAATCGGTGCGAGCTCCCGCAGAGGTGATTACCCCGGTAACAATAGCGGGTCGGGCTCACTCCCACGGCGGGCGGCGCGGCGCCGCCCGCACCACGGGGTTCGGTACCGCAGGCCTCAGCTCGCGGTAGCCAAGCACGAAGCCCACGGCCAGGATCAGCAGACCGGTGCCACCCCAGCCGTACGCGGTCGGCAGCCGGTCGAGCGAGTCGTTGATGGCGCCCATGCCGGTGCTCAGTACCATCACCAGCCAGATCAGGATCGGGATCAGCGACACCGCCACCAGCGCAAGCCCGCCCAGCTCGATCGGGTCCGGTTGGCGCCCGACCTTCCGCCGGCTCACCACATCTCGCAGCCACATCGCGATCGCGGCCAGACCTATCAGCAGAACCAGCACTTGGCCGATGGCGTCGATCACGTCAGTACGCAGTGGGTGGTTCAGCGGTGAGCCCGGAGCCTGCGAGATATCCCGGAGCGACACCCGCTGAACCGAGACGACCAAGAGCCCGTAGATACCCGCCACGATGGCGGCGATCAGTAGCACCCGTGCAGCCCGGGGATCCCGTGCTGCGGCCGGCAGTTCATCCCGCCCGTACGTCGGCAGCGGCAGTTGCTGCGGGTGAACCACCGGATCGCCGTACGGGTTGCCGGGCCGGTACCCGGGCGGTTGCGAGTAGCCCGGGGGGGCCTCCGGCGGTACGCCGTACTGGCCGGGCGGCGGGCCGTCGTACGGCGGATACTGCACAGGCTGGCCGTAGCCGCCGGGGCCGTAGGGGGCCGGTTGGGCCAAGCGGTCGTCTCCGCTGGGCTCGCCCGGATCGTCGCCCCGGCCGTAGGTGGGGAACTGAGATGACGACATCGGTGCTCCTCGGCTGGGTCAGACCATCTACTCGTAGGTTCTCACGAGCGACCGCCTTTTTGGTGGCCTTCTAGGTGGCCTTGATGGTGGGCCAGGCGTTGGGCAGGCAACCGCCCAGGCCCTTGGTCTGTTGCAACATCACTGGGGCGGGTGTGTCCGCCTTGGCGCAGGTCGAGTGGCCGTGGCCGAGGGCGTGTCCGACCTCGTGGTTGACCAGGTAGCTGCGGTAGAGCTCTACCTTGCCCTGGTAGGCCGGCACGGCGTACATCCAGCGCTTCGCGTTCAGCACCACCCGGTTCTCGACCCGGCAGGACACCTCGCCGCCGGTGTCCAGCGGGAGGCAGAGCTTGTCGGTCAACGTGGGCGTGGCGACGATGATGCGCAGGTCGGCGTCGGCGCGGTCCGTGCGCTCGAAACTGACGGGATGGATCGCCTGCCAGCCGCGCGGATCGGTCAGCGTCTGGTGCACCGCGGCGGCGACGGCCGGGCCATTGAAGGAAAGGCCTTCCTCGATCTCGACCCGGTAGCTGAGCTTGTCGCGGATGCCGTTGGCCTTTGCGAAGCCCGCGACTACCGCGAGCCGGCCGGTGGAGCGCGTCACGTTCGGTTTGCTCGCCTTGGGCTGCCGGGTCGAACTCGGCACCGGACGCAACGGCGTCGTGAACGTTGCCGTGGGCGTCGGCAGCTGCGTCGGTACGGGCCCGTCCGGTTCCACCGCGTCGACCGACTGCCCGAAGTGGGCGGCAACGTTCGACCGGCTGGTGGCATCGGGATGCGCGACCACCACTACGCCGAGCACTGCAAGCGCAGTCACCGAGAACCACTGGGCCTTGTGCACCTTCCGGCGACTGCGCCGGCCCCGGCTGCGGGCACCCTTACGCGCGCGTTGCCGATTGTGCGCGCCCGCGGTCATGGGGATGCACCTTAGCGACCCGCTGGGAGCACCCCAAACAGTCTCCGCAGAAAGGAGCAACATGAGTCACCACGCCGGTAACCAACGCCACCACCGCCCTCGGATTCACGGGCGAACTCTCGAGGCATCGCCTGCGGTTAGGCCGTGCGGGTGCGGAGGAATTTGCCGAAGTGAGGGACGGTGAAGGCGACAGTGCCGCGCTCGGCGGAGAAGACCAGGCCCTTCTTGATCAGCCCGTCGCGCGCCGGTGAGAGGCTCTGC
>JAWWOY010000930.1:0-3154 GCA_033851195.1 Kribbellaceae bacterium
GCCAGCACATAGCGGTCCTCAGATAGAGTGGATCTCACTGAGGTCGATCGACACCATCAGCTGCTCGAGGATCGGCCGGCCGTTCGCGTCGCAGCGGTATGCCCGTCGCTTCGACGGCAGGCGGAAACCGTCGGCCTCCACCATCTTATAGATGTACTGAGCGGCTGCGAATCCTCCGGCTACGTCGACGCGGTAGTCGTGACGGCGTAGCAGATGGTCCTCGCCGAAGTAGAATTCCTGCAGGGTGCTGTGACTGGCGATCTCTGACGGGAAGCGCGCCTGTAGCCCGGCCCACTTCTCGCCGTTCTCCTCGATCGGCTCGATGTCCGAGACCGAGAAGCCCGGCAGCGCCAGGAGGAAGGGGGTGGTGAGGTAGGTCCAGAGCGCATAGCCGTTGAAGTACGAGCGGTGCAGCGCGTCCCAGGGTGTGGTCAGCTCGTGCGCCGCAAACGATTCCCGCGGGTTGACTCGCTCCCGGACGACGCGGCCGTCCAGGTTCTCGATGGCGATCCGGTCGCGGGTGAAGTCCGTTTTGTGGTCCGCCGACCCGAATGGTTGGACAGTGGTGCAACGCCACTGCCATCTGCCGCGGCGCTGGGTCTTGCATCAAGCCCTTGATCCCCCACAGCTCGCCACCTGAGACGATGGATGCTCGGACCTGCGAGAACCTGCGCCAGCGCTCGAGTCCGCCGTGGGCGTCCAGCACTGCGTTGAGTAGTTCGCTCAAATTACTCTCCCTTACTCAGCCGAGAATGAGTTGATCGAGGCTGATCGAGACGAGGACGCGTTCTGGCAGGACGGTCCCGTCCGGAGGCACGAATAGACTCGACGCTTGGTCGGGACGATGATGCCGTCGAACTCGCGGTGGCCTGGGCTGTACCGCGGAGCAGGTGCCACAGCGACAATCTCGGCGCTGTAGGTAGGTCCACATTCCATATCCGGCGAAGTAGACCAGGTGCAGTTCATCCCACCGCGTCTCAGAGGTATGATCGGCGAACGCGGGTCGCGGTTTGAACCGTTGCGCGACCATCTCCCCGTCGTTGGTCTCGATGGCCGCGCGGTAGGCGGTGACGGAACTGTGCCGTCCGGGCTTACCGAAAGGGAGGTGGCTGGCGAACTGCCGGTGGCGATTGATCCGCACGTTCGAGTAGTCGAGGACGCCGCCTCCATGCCGCCGGGGGCGGCGATCACGAGATCCCTCAGAGTGTTCATCTCTTACCGATGTCCAGGACGACGCGGAACCGGGCCCTGCCGGACATCATGTGCTCGTAGGCCTTCGGTGCCTCGGTCAGCGGCAGCACCTCGATCATCGGGCGGATGCCCTCGGTCAGGCTGAAGGCTAGGTTGTCCTCGTTCTCGATCGAGCTGCCGGTCAGGCTCCCGGTAAGCGAGCGGGTGCCGAAGATGAGGTCCTGGGTCTGGACCGAGATCGGGTCGGGCGCAGCGCCGACCACCAGCAGGCGCCCCCGCGGCGCGAGGCCGCCGACCAGCGCGGACATTGCCGCGCCGCTGGCGGCGGTTGCGATGATCGCCGCGGCGCCGCCGAGCGTCCGCAGCGCCGCGCCGGGGTCCTCGGCGGCGCTGTCGATGTAGTGGTCCGCACCGAGTTGCGCGGAAAGCTCGGCCTTGTCCGTGCCGCGGGCGATGGCAGCGACCCGGTAGCCGAGCTTTGCGGCGTACTGCACGCCGAGGTGGCCCAGCCCGCCGATGCCTTGGACGGCGACGAGCGCGCCGGGACGAGCGTCGATCTGCCGGAGCGCGCTGTAGGTCGTCAAGCCGGCGCACAGCAGCGGAGCCGTCTCGAGCGGGCTGAGCCCGTCGGGGATCCGGACCAGCCCGCTGGCCCGGGCGAAGGTGTACTCCGCGTACCCGCCGTCGACCGTGGTGCCGGTCCACGGCTGGTTGGTGCAGTTGACGAAGTCGCCCCGACGGCAGAAATCGCACTCGTTGTCCTGTCCGCCCAGGTATCCGACGCCGACGCGATCACCGGCTTGCCAGGCGGTCACGCCGTCGCCGATGGCGTCGATGACGCCGACGATCTCGTGACCGGGGACGATCGGCTGGGACGGGTCGGCGCGCAGCCCCTCTACGGCGAAGACGTCGGAGTGACAGACCCCACAGCTTTCGACCCGCAGCCGCACCTGTCCCGGCGGTGGCTCGCCGATCTCGCGTTCGACCAGCGAGAACTCTCGGGGTCCGGTGACCTCGAAGGCACGATAAGTGGACATGGTTGGTTCTCCTGGGTTTCGGGTGAGGGAGGGAGGGGCTCGAATCGCCTGGGTGTCGAGGGGTCATCCGACTGCGGCCTCGACACTGGAAAAGACACGGGCCAACACGAGTTGTGTAGCTATTTGTCTCGGCATTACGCCCTCCCGCCTCCTCGCAATCTCGATCTTCGATCTTGATATCGCGCATCGTGCACGTTCGGCGACTACAACCCAGCCAAGGGTCATTAGCGCAGCCCGCACTCGCATCCGCCTGTGGACAGTGCGAGTGGTCAGTCGTGGCTTGGCAGCACACCGACCCACCGCCGACCAGTTTCGCGTTGTCGCCTCGCTGGCCCAGGACGGTCCCCCGCCCGCACACCTGGGGTGACGCACTGGTCGGCCCGGCTGCTGGCGGCCGAGTTGAAGATCTCTTTCGTCACGGTGGCACGGATCTGGCGCAAGTGGCACCTGCAGCCGTGGCGGTCCGAAACGTTCACGTTCTCCACCGACCCCGAGCTCGACGCGAAGATCCGCGACATCGTCGGGCTCTATCTGAACCCGCCGGACAAAGCCGTCGTGCTCTGCGTCGACGAGAAGTCCCGTGCGCCACGAGGCGCTGATGAAGCCGTGCGGGATGAGAGGCCCGCCACCGGTCATCGGAGTGACCGGTCGAAGCTGGAGGCAGATCGATCCCGGGTCGGGAGTGAGGTCGGGAGCAGCCTCGACAACGTAGGGGCGGGTCGGAACTGCCAGACGGCTCGTGCCCGCTAGCGAGGACGGAAAGGCGTAGGGAAACCGAACCAGTGGCAGAAGCCCCGTCAGTCGTCAGCGGCCTGGGATCTGGTGGATGGGTCGCTTTGTGGTGCTGGGCAGGTCGTGGCTTTTGACCTGCCCGCTCTCGTCGTCTGTGTGATTTGGGCGGCGGGAGGCCCGGGCCAAGACTGCGA
>JAWWOY010001031.1:0-3324 GCA_033851195.1 Kribbellaceae bacterium
CCCGGTCTGGCTCGAACCCACCGGCCTGGCCGTCGGTGACGATGCAGTAGCTCACCTCGATCCCGGCCTTGGTCCACTTCGCGACGGTGCCGGCACCACCGAAGTCGATGTCATCCGGATGCGCCACAACAGCCAGCACACGCTCGATCTCGTCATCAGGACGCGGATCAGCCACAGGCACGCTCACCCGCCCGACCCTAGTGTCCGGACCCGAAATCCGTCGCATAAGAGGTTGCGCAGAAAGGCGCGGTGGTGGACCCCGACAGCAAACCAGGCACAGGGCTTGGCGTTCATGGAATTGTGACGCTCTGTGATCACCAGGGGCTGTTTTCGGTCATGGCCTGGGTGCCGATGACGTTGAGGAGCCGGTGCCGGTCGGCGGTGTCGCTGCCAGGAGCGGCGGTATAGGCGACGATGCGCAGATCGCTGCCGGCGGCTGTGAGCACGTCACAGTCGAAGGTGAATGTGCCGACCTCGGGGTGATGGACGGTCTTGGTGTCCGACTCATGGACGCCCACGATGCCGGTGTCCCACAGGCGCGCGAAGTCGGTGCTGACACCCCGCAGGTCCTTGATCAGGGAGCGCAGGCCGGCATCGGCGGTGGCGGGCGGTCGTCGCCCTGAGATCGGCGACGACGGCCGCCTCGAACCGGGCCTCCTGCTCGGGGGTGTGACTGACAGGGCGTTCCCCGCCATCCGGTTCAACGCCGTCGACCCCGGCTACACCGCCACCGACCTCAACGGCCTCCAGGGCACCCGAACCGTCGAGGAGGGCGCGGAGATCATCGTCCGGATGGCCTCGATCGGCGCCGACGGCCCGACCGGCGAAGCGCTGGCGGTGTGATGGGTGAGAGATCTGTCGGCAGGCTCGGTCGCGACGTCGCGGGTCAGAGACCGAGGCGTTGGAGGAGGAGCTTGCCGAGGGCTGCGACGTAGGTCCGGGTGATGTGGTTGGTATCGCGGTAGACGATGAGGTTGCCCACCACCAGCGGGCAGGTGCCCTTGTCGCAGAGCCAGGGGACGACGTCGATCCAGTGTGCGTCGGTGGCAGCGGCAGCCTTCTTCCAGGCCCGGTTGCGTTCCTCGACGAGCGGGTCGAGCGGCGCGGCGCAGCTGGCCCTGGTCGCTCGCCGGCCGCTCAGGCAGTCTCTGGGCTCTTTGTCCAGCGTGGGAGTTCCGCTGATGACATACACGCGGGGTGACAGGGTCCGCAAGCGCTTCAGGGCGCTCTTCGCGCCGTCGGCGAAGACGGCCCCGGTCTCACTTTCCGGAAGCGGTCGCCCGGAGTCCACATCGCCGAGGGGCACACTGACGTAACCGCTGAGGATGATCCGGTCAGGCTTGATCCTGGCCATCTCGCCATAGGCCCACTCACGCCAGGTGTCGCACTCGGTGTAGGGACGCGCCTTTTCCGGACGCCACTCGGTCACGTTCACCGGTAGGCAACTCCACTTCATGAGCGGGACGATCTTCCATCCGCCTGCCTTGGCTGCCTGCAGCAATGGTCCGATCCACATGCCTATGTGGGAGTCGCCGAACAGTACGATCGTCCGGTTCGCGGCGGTGTCACCCAGCGCACAGATGTCGTGCTTCGTGCCATCGCGGGTCGCGACGCATCTCGCCGGCGCCCCGGACACGTCGCCCCAGAGGTCTTTGAGCGACGGACTCATTGCGGGCGGCAGTGGTGAACCGGCCCGGGCCTGTCCGGCGGCAGCACGGACCGCGTCGACGACCGAGGGCCCCTTCTTCTCCTTCGCCCGAGGCTGTCCGGAAGTGACGGCTGGGGCGGCGAAAGGAACCACGGCGACTGCCGTGGCAGGCGCTTGTCCGTACTGTTGCTGCACCACGATCACTGCTGCGACGAGGACCGCTACGGTGGCCGGCCACATCGCCAGCGCCGTCAGCCGGTGCCTGGACAGCAACCCGGCCCGCTGCACCGGACGCTCGACGAACCAGTAGCTGAGTGCAGAGACCGCGATTGCTCCTACCATCAGCGCGACACGCTCGGGCATCCGCAGATCGCGCTCCAAGTAAACGACCGGAAGCACGAGGATCGGCCAGTGCCAGAGGTAGAGCGAGTAGGAGATGTCGCCGATCCACCGCAGCGGCAGCCGATCCAGCACCAGGGACGCGCCGTACCGATGTCCCTCGATGCCCCCGGCAAGGATCAGCACCGTGCCGAGCACGGGCAGCAACGCGTGATACCCGGGGAACGGGGTCGCCGCCGAGTAGGTCGCCGCAGCGGTCGCGACAGCGGCGAGTCCGATCCAGGAAGCTGCGAACCTCACCGGCATCGGCAGACGGCGGACCCAGGTGGTACCGAGCGCCAGCAGCGCTCCGGCACCGAGCTCCCAGGCGCGAGCCGGCGTCGAATAGTAGGTTGCGCTGGGATCGACACCGGTTCGCCAGACCGACCAGGCGAGCGACAGGAGGCACAGCCCCGCAATCGTGATCGTCAGGGCGCGCAGCGGCCGCGCCGTCGGTGAGCGGTCGGGGAGACGATGCG
This sequence comes from Kribbellaceae bacterium, assembly GCA_033851195.1. GTDB lineage: Bacteria > Actinomycetota > Actinomycetes > Propionibacteriales > Kribbellaceae > Kribbella. Next base: position 2,506 of record JAWWOY010001031.1, read on the forward strand.
AACCAGCCTTGTGCCGGCTGACCAGCACCAGCGCGATCAGCGGGGGCCAGATCAGATAGAACTGCTCCTCCACCGCGAGCGACCAGAAGTGCTGCACAGGCGAGACGAACGAGGTGGCGTCGAAGTAGTTCGAACCGGCCAGCGACGAGTGGATGTTCGCCGCGAAGAAAGCCGCCCAGGTGACGTGCGTCATCACCTCGTTGATCCGCAGGTAGCCGTAGAGCTGGCTGGACACCAATATGATCGCCACCAGCACGACCGACGCCGCGGGCAGGATCCGGCGGGCCCGGCGGGCGTAGAAGGTCGCGATCGACACGCGGCCGGTCCGCCGTTTTTCACGGACCAGGATGCCGGTGATCAGGAATCCGGAAATGACGAAGAAAACGTCCACGCCGAGATAGCCGCCCTCCAGGCCAGGGATCCCGGCATGGTCGAGCATGACCAGCAGAACAGCCACCGCCCGCAGCCCTTGGATGTCCCCGCGACGCTGCCGTCGCGGGCCAGGTCTGTGCGCGTCCGGTGCTGCTTGCTCCAGTCCGCGCTCGACGTCCATGCCTGATTAGATGTGCAATCCAGCAATAAAGTGCGGACGTGGCCGCTTGGCGAGTCGCCAGTGTCCCGTGAGGGCGGTCACGGAGCCGCCATCAAACCCGGAGTGATTCGGACCGTAGTACGGGGAGTGTCGGTGGGAACGCCTAGGCTGGGGGACGATGACGACGCTCTTCTCACCAGACGAACTCCCGATGCCGCTCGAGGAGCCCAAGAAGCACCGGACCGACCCGGAGTCGCTGCTCGAGGGGCTGAACCCGCAGCAGCGGG
>JAWWOY010000004.1:0-3165 GCA_033851195.1 Kribbellaceae bacterium
CGCATGCGGGTGAGACGACCGGGCCGGAGACGATCTGGGACGCGGTCCGCGTGCTGAAGGCCGAGCGGATCGGCCACGGTACGTCGGCGATGCAGGACCCGGCCCTGGTCGACTACCTGGGCGAGCACGGCATCGTGCTGGAGGTCTGCCCGACGTCGAACCTGGCCACCCAGGCGGTCGCCTCGTACGACGAGCACCCGCTACGGGCGATGGTCGAAGCCGGACTCAGCGTCACCATCAACTCCGACGACCCGCCGATGTTCGGCACCGACCTGGTCAACGAGTACGCCGTCGCCACCCGGCTGCTGGAACTTGACGAGAACGGCGCGGCCGAACTGGCCCGCGCCGCCGTCCGTGCTTCCTTCGCCGAGGACTCGGTGAAGGACTCGCTGATCGCGGAGATCGACGCCTACGAGCAGGTGCAGACCCGGCGGCCGGTGGCGAAGCGGTGACGCCCTGCTAGGTCCAGTTGGTCGCGCACTTCGGTGAACAACCCGGTGGCGGCGAAGGCAGCAGGTGCTGACTCCCCCTGCACGTCGGCGTGCTCGCAGCCGAACCAGCCGCCCGGCTTGAGCAGCCGACCAGCCGTCGCTGCAACCACCTTGATCGCGTCCAGCCCGTCGTCGCCGGACCACAGCGCCAGCGCCGGGTCGTGATCGCGTACCTCAGCAGCGACCGACTCCCAAGCCGTCAGCGGGATGTACGGCGGGTTGGCGATCACCGCGTCCACCTGTCCGTCCAGCTCCGGCAGGCAGCCGTCGATGTCGCGCTCATGCAGTACGGCCCCGGTGCCGGCCAGGTTGCGGCGGGCCCAGGCACACGCCTCGGGCGATAGTTCCACCGCGTGCACGGTGCTGTCCGGTCGCTCGGTCGCCACAGCCCCGGCGATCGCTCCAGAACCACTGCACAGATCCACCACCAGCGGAGCGTCGACGTAGGCCAGCCGATCCAGGATCCAGCCGACGAGCACCTCGGTCTCGGGCCTGGGCACGAACACCCCCGGTCCCACCGCGAGCTCCCGGTACCGGAAGGCCGCCGTACCGGTCAGATGCTGCAACGGCTCCCGTTGCGCCCGCCTGGCCACCAACTCGTCGTACCGGGCCCGCTGGGCATCGTCGACGTCGATCAGACCCAGGCGCGGGCGGCTCACGCCGCAGACAAACGCAAGCAATTCGGCTGCGTCGTAGTCAGGCGACGCCACCCCTGCCTCCTGAAACTGCGCCGTCGCCCAAGCCAACACCTCCCGGGAGCTACTCATCGGCATGTCATTGGGAGTCGACCGCGGCGAGGCGGGCGGCGAGGTCGGCGTCGGTCAGGGCCTGGATCACCGGGCCGAGGTCGCCGCCGAGGACGTGGTCCAGATTGTGCGCCTTGTAGCCGACCCGGTGGTCGGAGAACCGGTTCTCCGGGAAGTTGTAGGTACGGACCCGCTCCGATCGGTCGACCGTGCGGATCTGCAGCCGGCGCGCGTCCGAGGCCTCCTGATTGGCCGCCTCCTGCGCCGCGGCGAGCAGCCGGGCGCGCAGCACCCGCATCGCCTGCTCGCGGTTCTGCAGCTGGGACTTCTCGTTCTGCATCGAGACGACGATGCCGGACGGCAGGTGTGTGATGCGGACGGCCGAGTCGGTCGTGTTGACGCTCTGCCCGCCGGGCCCGGACGACCGGAAGACGTCGATGCGCAGGTCGTTGGGGTCGATCTCGACGTCGACGTCCTCCGCCTCGGGCAGCACCAGGACGCCGGCGGCCGAGGTGTGGATCCGGCCCTGCGACTCCGTCACCGGGACGCGTTGCACCCGGTGCACGCCGCCTTCGAACTTCAGCTTCGCGTACGGCGCCTCGCCGGGCTCGGGGGTGCCCTTCGCCTTCACCGCGACAGTGATCGACTTGTAGCCGCCGAGGTCGGACTCGGCTGAGTCCAGCACCTCGGTCTTCCAGCCCTGGGTCTCGGCGAACTTCAGGTACATCTTCAGCAGGTCGCCGGCGAACAGCGCGGACTCGTCGCCACCCTCGCCGGCCTTGATCTCCAGGATCACGTCCTTGTCGTCGCCCGGGTCGCGCGGCACCAGCAGCACCTGCAGCTTCTCGGTGAGCTCGTCGCGCCGCGCCTGCAGCGTGGTGGCCTCCTCGGCGAAGGCCGGGTCCTCGGCGGCCAGCTCGCGCGCGGCCTCGATGTCGTCGGCGGTCTGCAGCCACTCGTCATAAGTACGGACCACCGGCGCCAGCGCGGCGTACCGCTTGCCGACCCTGCGGGCGACCGCTTGGTCGGTGTGCAACTCGGGGTCCGCCATCTGCTTCTCCAGCTCGGCGTACTCCGACTTCAGTGTTTGCACCGCCTCGAACATCCCGCACCCTCTCTCGACTCGACCCTTGACCCCATTTGACCCCAGTCGAGCCCATGGACAACGCAACGGCGCCGGTCCCGAACCCGTAAGGGTTCGTGGACCGGCGCGCGGTGAGCCAGCTACTTCTTCGCGTACCGCTTCTCGAAGCGGGCGACCCGACCACCGGTGTCAAGGATCTTCTGCTTGCCGGTGTAGAAGGGGTGGCACTGCGAGCACACGTCGGCGTGGATCGAGCCACTCTCGGCGGTCGAGTGCGTCGTGAACGTCGCGCCACAGGTGCAAGTCACCGTGGTCGCCACGTAGTTCGGGTGGATGTCGCTCTTCATGGGTCTCCTCGAGTCAAAGGCGGTCCGGGTCGCCCACTGGTGTGGCCGTGAACCGGAGCCAACAGGCAAGTTTGCCATCACGGGCCCCAACAGAGCCAATCGGCCGGGTATTCCGGCCGATTGGCCTGCCATCGGTCAGTTGCGGTCAGTTGCCGTCAGTTGCCGTCATCGGTGTTGCGGCCGCCGGCGGACGGGGTGGTCTTGTTCACCTGGAGCAGGAACTCGATGTTGGACTTCGACTCCTTGAGCTTGCCGATCAGCAGCTCCAGGGCGGCCTGGCCGTCGAGTGCGGACAGCACCCGGCGCAGCTTCCAGGTCACGGCGGTCTCGTCCTTGCTCATCAGCAGTTCCTCGCGCCGGGTACTGGACGCGACCACGTCGATGGCCGGGAAGATGCGCCGGTCGGCGAACTCGCGCCGCAGCCGCAGCTCCATGTTGCCGGTGCCCTTGAACTCCTCGAAGATGACCTCGTCCATCTTGGAGCCGGTCTCGATCAG
>JAWWOY010000018.1:0-13557 GCA_033851195.1 Kribbellaceae bacterium
GTGCTACCCGCCGTCAGGAGTGGTGGATGACGGAAGGCTGCGACGCGTGCTCGAACAAGTCCTCACCGGTGTGCTGGACTGCTGCCGCAGGAAGGGTGCTGGTCAATAACACGGCGATCACCGCGGCGACCGCCAATGGCCGGCGGCGTGGGGGTGGTGCCAGTAGAGCCCGTACGCGGACCGCGACATCACCACCGGTGGCGGCAGGACCGGCACTGACGACTGGAGCTGGGGGCGCGGCAGCGAATTGGGCTTGCAGTTGTGCCACCCGGAGCAGTGTCACCGCGACCTGGCGCCGATCGCCGACGGCGCGTGCGGCGTCCTCGTCAGCCCATCTCTCCACCGCCGTCGCCACGGCGCGGGCGGTCGGGCGCAGCAGCGGGTTCACTGCGGCGGCGAGCTCGGCGGCCAGATTCCACCAGGCGTGGCGGTGCGCCAGATGTGACATCTCGTGGGCGAGCAGTACCCGGCGTTCCTGCTGGCCGAGGGCGCACAGCAGGCCACGGGTGACGATGACGCGGCCCGCGGGCTGCGGAGTGGTGAAAGCATCCGGCCGGGCGTCATCCAGTACCACCAGGCCTCCGACCGCGGTGAGAGCGCGGCAGATCCGGTGCACCTCGAGCAAAGCCCACACCCGGCGAGTGCCGGTCAGCGCAACCGAGATCGCGGCCAGGGTGACGAGCACGCCGCTGACCATGGCCGGAACGGCGGGCACCGGGCTATCGCTGCGCAAAGCGGTCGGTGACCAGGCGCCCTCCGCGGCGACCGCCGGGAACTGCCCGATCCAGGTGAATGCGAGCACCGCCAGGATGAACACTCCGCTGGCGGCGGCGAACACGCTGGCCGCAACGATGATCCGGGTCGCGATCGCCGGAGGCAGCCGTCGGCACAGCGCTGGGGCGGTGATCGCGTACAGCACTATCACGGCGATGCCGATCACGGCCGCGGCGGTCACGACCGGTCCGCCTCTGATTCGGTGCCGAGCAGGTCGACCAGCAGCCGCGACTCCTCAGGCGACAAACCACTGGCGAACCTGGTGAGGACTGCCGCCCGGTCACCGCGGGCGTCCAGTAACCGGTGGATCTGGTGAGCGGTGACCTCCGCGTCGTCGACGACCGCGGTATAGGCAAACGAGCGCCCGGTCCGATCCCTGGTTGCCAGGCCCTTGGCGTGCATCCGTGTCAGCACCGTCATGACCGTCGTATAGGCCAGTTCGCCGCCGATCGCGTCGCGCACCTGACCGGTGGTCATCGGCGCGCCGCCCGCGGCGAGGGCGGCAAAGATCTGCTGCTCCAGATCGCCGCGGCCGCGGCTCTGGCCTCGGGAAGCCACCAGCTCAACCTTCCTCACGACTACTACAAAGATCGTAGTAGCATCGGTTACTACCTTGATCGTAGTAGACGGGATGCCGCAGTGAATCATTGGTTGTTCGAGCAGATCAACGCCTTCGCCAGGGCGACACCATGGCTCCATGCGGCAGCTCAGTTCTATGCCGCATTCGGCGTGATCTTGTTCGCAGGTCTGCTGCTGGGCGGGTGGTGGATCGCGCGGCAGACTGGTCAGGTGTCGCGGGTCGCAGCAGCCGTCACAGCAGGTGGCGCCACCTTGGTCGCGGTGGCTGTCAATCAGCCCATCGTGCACACCGTCAATGAGGCCCGCCCGTACACAGCGCTGCCGCACATCCTGGTCCTGGCCACTCGCAGCACCGACCCCTCTTTCCCCTCCGATCACGCCACCATGGCCGGTGCCGTGGCCGTCGGCTTGTGGTTCGTCTCGCGCCGCCTTGGCATCGTCGCCGCGATCGCCGCATTGCTGATGGCCTTCGCCCGCGTGTATATCGCCGCCCACTACCCGGCCGACGTGGTTGCCGGTCTGCTCCTCGGCGGCCTTGTAGCCGCCCTCACCTGGCTGCTTGTACGCCGTCCGCTGACGCGTCTGACTGATGCACTGGCCGGCACGCGGCTGCGTCCAATACTCCTGGCGACGGACCCGCAGTTGTCATGACCCGGCTGACCGACTGGCTCCTCGCCCTGCATGGACTCGCTCTGTACGGGCTGGTTGGGTTGCTGGTGTTCGCCGAGGATGCGTTGTTCGTTGGCTTCGTGCTGCCCGGTGAAACCGCTGCCGTGCTCGGCGGTGTCGCCGCCAGTCTCGGCCACGCATCGCTGCCGGTGATGATGGCCGTGGTGGTCGGTGCCGCGATCATCGGTGACAGCGTCGGCTACGAGGTCGGACGTCACCTCGGTGCCCGGATCCTTCGCAGCCGCATGCTGATGCGCCACGGTGAACGGATAGATGCCGCCCGGGAGCAGTTGGCACGCCGCGGCGGCAGTGCGGTGTTCTTCGGCCGGTTCGTTGCGTTCTTCCGCGCCACGATGCCCGCCCTCGCCGGCACCGCAGGCATGCGTTACACCAAGTTCCTGGCCTTCAACGCCGCCGGCGGCCTCGTCTGGGGCATCGGCGTCGTACTGCTCGGCTACCTCGCCGGCGACTCCTACAGCACCGTCGAGAAGACCTTCGGCCGCGCCACGGCGTTGATCGCCCTCGCCGTGATCGTGATCGCGGTTGTTGGCTGGCGGATCCGGCGCCGATCCGCCCGCCGAGCCGACCAGGCCAGCCCAGCCGACCCCGACCCCGACATTGACACTGGCACCGACACCGGCACCGGCACCGGCACCGCCGAGGCCAGTGACGGCAGGAGCTGAGCAGAGTTCGGACGGTGACCTGCGTGGCGTGCTTGCGTGCGGCGTTCGGTGGATGAAGATGGCATCAAGCCGGCAGGTGCCGACACGAGGGAGAATCCGACCATGGCACAACGAGTCGAAGTCCAGCTCACCGATGACCTCGATGGCGTCGATATTCCGGTCGGGAAAGGGCAGACCGTTGCCTTCGGCCTCGATGGCAAATTGTACGAGATCGACCTCAGTAACAAGAACGCAACGGCCTTCCGCAAGGTTCTCGCACCGTACGTCGACGCCGGACGGCTGCTCAGGAACACTCGCGGCGCGCGGGTGACGCGCACCCACATCGGTGCGGACAACCACACGATCAAGCAGTGGGCGCGGTCGAACGGCTACCAGGTCAACGACCGCGGCCGGATCCCGAAGGAGATCCGGCAAGCATTCGAAGCCGCTAACTGAGCACCAGGAGCCCCATCGGCTGCGATGCGCGCACCGGGCCACCGGAGCTCACGACTCAGGACACTATCGAGCCGAGGCCTGGGATGGCATGGTGCTCGTAGATGCGGAATCGCTCCGTTCGCTCATACTCGGCACCGGAGTCAGCATGAATTGCTTCATGCCTGCACTCCGGGATCGACTCCGGATCGCCGGCGATGAGCGTGAGTTGCACCGCAACACCATCGTGAATCATCCAGGTACATACTCATGGCGCTTCCTTCGATCGGGCGGAGTCGAAGGACCAGCAGTTATGCCGGCCGAATTGGGTGGTTCGACACGCGGATGCGGAAGGCAGATGAAATCAGCGAAATAGGCGTGGAAGAAATAGTCAACCCGAGAATCCCGGTGTATTCAACTGAGATTGAAAGGTTTGATAATTCCTCACGATAGCGGCGAGCTGCAAACCCTGGTCGAATCAGTTGAGGCGGCCGGCTACGGCAGTGGCCAGGCGGGTTGTTGCGGCTGGTGAGCTCGAGAGGTTGAGGCTGGGCTCGGTCAGTTCGAGCTCCGTCAGGAGGAACCGGCCGCCGGTGACGATGCCGTCCACGCGTGCGTAGACCGGCGGCATCCGGGTGCCGAGTGCCGCGAGGGCCGCGGTCGCCCCGGCCCGTACGACGGCCGGTGGCTCGGCGGATCCGCCGGCGTTTTGCCCGACGCTGTCCTCACTGGTGGCGCGCTTGACGACGGAGTGGCTGAACTCGCCGTCGATGAACATCAGCGACCACTCGCCGTCGGCCTGGATCTCCGGCTGGAACGGCTGGACCAGGTACACGGCGTCCGGCAGCTCGTCCATCGCCCTGCCAAGACCTTCGGAGCCGGCCGTACCGCGGACCGTGGGCAAGGCCGTGGCGCTGATCGCCGGCTTGATCACGATCTCGTGGCCGTCCAGTCCGGCGACTACCTCGCGAAGGCAGGCACCGGCTGCCACCTGGGACGGCACGATGGCGACGCCTCGCTCACGCAGCTCGAGCAGGTAGCGCTTGTCGCCGTTCCAGCGGATCAGGTCGCTGTCGTTCAGAACCGGTACGCCGGCTTCGTCGAGCAGCCCGAGCCAATCGGCGAACTCGACGGACCGGGCGTGGTCCCGGACAGAGCGGAGCAGCACAGCGTCGTACGAGGACCAGTCGACGGACGGGTCGGTCCAGACCTCGGCGATCGGGTCGAGTCCGGCTTCGCGCAGTGCGTCGGCCAGCGGCAGATCGTGCGGATGCAACTCTGCGTGGTCGGCTGAAGTCGCCAGCGCGAGGCGGGGAGCGGGGCTGTCGGTCACGCGGAGTCCTTTCGCAACGATCCGGTCGCCACGGGATCGCGGCAGGGTCGGCGCTTGTCGGAGCGCCCGGATCAGTGTTCGTCGAGCAGGTGATGACGTCAAACCGGCGTCCGCAAGGCGGTCACCCCCAAGCCGTTTCATCCGACTGTCAGCACCGCTCGGCCTGGATCCCCCCAGTCGTCTCGGGAGAACCCGGGAGGATTGCCGTCCGGGATCGGACGGGAATCCTCCCAGGTCCCACCATGCAACCCATCTAGCGGCACCACATCTGGGTGGCAGCGCCCGGGGCCGAATTAGCGTCAGCCGCCGTGGCCGCCACCGCCGTGGCCGCCACCGCCGTTGCCGCCACCGCCGTGGCCGCCGCCGTAACCGCCGCCGCTGTGCCCGCCGCCGTAACCGCCGCCGTGCCCGCCGCCGTAACCGCCGTAGCCGCCGCCGTAGCCGCCGTAACTACGGTGGCCATAGTTGTACTGACCGTAGCCATAACCGCCATAACCGCCATAACCGCCATAACCGCGGTAGCCGTAGCCGCCGTGGCCGTAGCCGCCGCTGTGAGCAGCGGTGACCACAGCCATCTGAGTTGCAGCGGTCGTGGTTGCCGGGGTGGCCGCCATGGCCGGGGTGGCCGCGCCCAATGCGACGAAACTCCCGGCCGCGAGAGCCAGGCTGGATACGGCGAGTGTCAAACGCCTTGAAATTTGCATTCTTAATCCTCCTTGAAGAGCGATACGTGCCAAACATGCCGCTCCCGGCGCTCGCAATCCTCACAGGCAGCGGCCATCTCGAGCGCCTGCCAGCAGTGCTGCCGGCATTCCTGCTAGCTGCAATGAGGTCTTCTCGGCAGCAGAGCCGCCTTCAAGCCAGCCGGTGCATCTGAGTAGCGACGCGCAGTGATCGCACAGACCACCACGACTGCGGCCAGCAGGTGGATCAGGCCCTGCCGGGCCTCGTGACCGAAGCTCGCGTAAGCGAGATAGGCAGCAACCGGTACGACGAGCCACTCGAACCGCCCGGCCAGTACCGCGAGCGCGATCAAGGGGAGTCCGTACCAGGGATAGGTGGGGGTGGTGATGAGCAGAGCAGCGCCGTACAGCCAGCAGCAGGTGACGGCGATCGGTTCCCGCCCGTGCCGGTGCAGCGCCAGCACTGCAAGGCCAACCGCCAGGACCCCGGCGGCCAGTTGACGCGCAGAAGGCGGCAACACCAAGGCGAGGATGGCAGACCGCGAACTCCCGTCGGAGAACCCCTCCTGCGTCAGGTAGCCCGGCAGGAATCCGACCACCAAGGCGCCTGCGGCAACCAAATGTGGCAGGTAAGACGAGACAAAAGTGCCGACAGCGACCAAGGGTGCGCGGAGATCCCGTTGCCGGATCGCGGTGAATGCCGGGAGCAACAACAACGGCAGCAGCTTGACACTCGCGGCAGCGCCGAGCAGGAGTCCCGCAACCAAGGGTCGCCGTCGCGCGGCAGTGACGACGGCCGCGACGATCAGCAGAGCAGCCAGTACGTCGACATGGGCCGCGCTGCCTGCCTCCAATGTCACGATCGGCGACCAACCCCACAACAAAGCCGAGCGCGGGTCCTTCCCCCGCCGGCGAAGCTCGCCTGCCAGGAGCGCGGTCAGAGCTATCGCCAGGATGGCCGCTGCCAGTTGGAGCCCGAAGGTGCCGGCAGACCAAGGCGTGACGAGCGCGACCACGGTGAAGTAGGCCTGCGCGACGGGAGGGTAGATCGTCGGCACGTTCGGCCGATTGATCAACGTACGCGGATCATCAGCCGACAGGGCCGCCAGCGCAGCGGGATCGTGCGGCACCCGCGGCGGCCCCACAACGCCTGACCGATCGTCAGGCGACAGCCCCGGGAACAGCAGCGGATCGCGCAGTCCCGCGAGGCTGTCGTCGAGCGGCACGTGCGCGTACGGCGAGGTGCCAGACAGTTGGACGCGCCCGTCCCACACATAGCGGTACGCATCTGTGCTGGTCAGCGGCGCGGTGGTCAGCCCAGCAAGTTGACACAGCGCCGCGCAGGCAACCACTCCGAGGACGGCCCGCGGTCCTGCGGGCCTGCGGAGCACGAGCCAGGCGACGACGCCGAGCACCGCGCAGGCCGCGAGCAAGGTGACGTTCGGCCAATGCCCGGCAGACTCGGCGAAGATGACCGCCGCGCCGGCAGCGGCACAGATCAGCCCGCCGGCAACGACCGGCAGCCCACTCCGCGTGGTCGTTGCGCGGTCAAATGTCTGAGTCATCAGTTTGCCCGGGCGAGCGGTGTGCAACGTCGGAAGGCCAGGAACGCGCGTCCCTCCGCTCGCCAGTCCTCGGTGGCCAGCAGGTCCGCGGCAAGTGCGTGCCGGAGCACCGCGCGACTGCCAACCCTTGCCCAGGGCAATGGCCTGGACCGGCGGCCGCTGTCACTGCGGAGCACGATCGGCGCCGGGTCGTCCAGGTCGTCGTCAGGATCGACCTCGACCAGCACCAGGCCTTCTGGCCGGACCAGCTCAGCGCAGCGCCGGAGCAGGACATCGGGCGCTCCACCGATGCCGATGTTGCCGTCCATCAACAGCACGCTGCCCCAGCGGCCTTCACCTGGCAACGGCTCCTGCACCGGCCTCCGCAGAGCGGGCGCGCCACGCTCAGTGGTCAGCAGCACCGCTTGCGCGGAGACGTCCACGCCGAGCGCCGCAATGCCGCGCTCGGCCAACGCTGTGACGATCCGCCCGGGTCCACAGCCGATGTCTAGCACAGGGCCCTCACATCTGCTCAGCGCGAGCCGGTCCACCGCATCGGCCGGCGCCCGCCAGCGGTTCACCTGCGAAAGGCTGGGAACGGCTCGCCCATCGGTGCCTGTGGCAACTACTCGGTCACCGCCGAGCGCCTTCTCGAACAGCCAGGCCGGATGTGCGGCGTGATGCAGGCGCCGGTGCAGTCTCGACACGCGCAGGTGCGGGAACTGCGCCGCGATAGCCGCGGCATCGTGCGGGGTGTCCAGGTCGCGCAGGGTGGCAAGGAGCAACACCCGATAGCCCAACGAGCGCAACCGGGTGAGCTGATCGGCGCCAGTGTGATCAGTCGACATCTGTACGCCGACCAGGGCCCGCCGGTCCGGCCGGCGCAATCCGAGGCACCAGTAGCCGCCATCCTCGGTCAGCCCAAGTACGGCGTCGTAGCCGGACCAGTCGGGGGAGAGTACCTCCGCGGTGACCTGGGGGGTGTCCATGCCGATCAACAACATCGGCGTACCGGTGTAGGCGTCTTCGAAGGCAGCGGCGAGGCGCTGGTCGAGTCCGTTGCCGCGCTGGGCGACGACGTCGAACCCGGACGGCAGCCAGGGTCCGGCTTCACCTTCCAGCGCCAGGACAGTCCGTCGTACCGGGGTGGATTGGACGGCAGCGAGAGTGTCGGCGAGGGCGGCGCGGGCGAGCGCGGCAGCCTCGGCGGCGGTGAACTCGGTCTGCAGCCGCGTCTTCACCCGGCCTGGCACCGGCTCCTTGGCAATCACGATCAGCGTGGTCATGACGACAGGACCTTCGTCATGTCCTTGACTGCCCGCGCGACGCCGAGCGGCGTACCGGTGACCTTCGAGCGGCCGGAGCGGGGGAGGTAGGCGACGTCCACCTCGGCGATCCGCCAACCCGCATCGGCGGCCCGTACCACGGTCTCCAGTGGGTAGCCGGACCGGCGGTCCACCAGGCCGAGGCCGAGCAGGGCTTCCCGGTGAGCTGCTCGCATCGGTCCGAGATCACGTAACCGCAGGCCCGTACGCCGCCGGATGCGGCGCGAGAGTTCGGCATTGGCCAGCCGCAGGTGCCACGGCCAAGCCTTGCGCGACACCGGTCGGCGGCGGCCGAGCATCAAGTCCACGTGACCTGCCAGCACTGGTGCAGTGACCCGGGTCAGTTGGCGCGGATCCAACGACGCATCGGCGTCCAGGAACGCGACCACCGGGGCAGTGGACGCCTCCAGCCCGGCGTGACAGGCGGCGCCGTACCCGCGGAGCGAGCAAGACACCACGGTGGCGCCAAGGTCGGCGGCGATCTCCTGCGAGCCGTCGGTCGAGCCGTTGTCGACGACAACCGCCCGGACCCCGGCGGGCAGCCGGCTCAGCACCCAGGGCAGAGCGGCCGCCTCGTTCAAGCAGGGCAGGATGAGATCGACGTCAGTCACACTTCGACCGTAGGAAAGAACTCGCGACAGCAGAGTAAGAACGCGATCACGGCTCGCTTACGTCCGGCTTCGAAGGCGTCAGGATGGCGCTAGGTAGGTGTCGACGGACTTAGGCTCAGCGTGTGGCTACTCGTGTGCTTGTTGTCGACGACGACCCGACGGTGTCAAACATCGTCTCGGCGTACCTGACCAAGGCCGGGTACGAGGCCCGCATGGTTGCCGATGGCCTCGCGGCGCTGGAGGTCTGGCAGCAGTGGCGGCCGTCAGTCGTCGTACTGGACGTGATGCTGCCCGGTCTGTCCGGGCTGGAGGTGTTGCGCCGGATGCGGGCGGCCGACGACGGGGCGGCCGTGATCATGCTGTCCGCCCGCGGTGAGGAAGAAGACCGGCTGGTCGGCCTGGAGGTAGGCGCGGACGACTACGTTGTGAAGCCGTTCAGCCCACGCGAGTTGACGCTGCGGGTGCAGGCACTACTGCGCCGTGAGGACCGGCTTGCCGGCCTTGACCTGACTCCGACCAAGGTGAGCAGCGGGCCGGTCTCGCTCGATACTGCCGCCCGGACTGCCGCGCTGGACGGTGTCGAGTTGTCCCTGACGCATCGGGAGTTCGACCTGTTGGCGTTCCTGGTCAGGCATCCCGGCAAGTCATTCACCAAGGCCGAGCTGCTGCGGCGGGTCTGGGGCTGGGACTTCGGCGACTCGTCCACCGTGACGGTGCACGTCCGCAGGCTGCGGGAAAAGATCGAGAATGACCCGTCCGATCCCCGGCTGGTGCTGACAGTGCCGCGGACCGGTTACCGCTTCGCAAGTGAGGCCTGATGAGCCGCGACCCAGTCACGATCCTCGGCCTGACGACGCTGTGGACCCTCATCGTCGCCGCGGCCGGCGGGCTGTTGCTCTGGCGGGTCCGCCGACGCTCGCTCCGGGTGACGATGATCATCGCCGCGGTGGTGCCGATGGCCGCGGCGCTGGCGGCCGTCCTGCAGAGCGTGCGGGCGATGTTCATCTCCGGCCACGACTCCCTGGTGGTGCTGTGGACACTGGCCTTCTCGGGTCTGCTCGGGCTGGGCATGTCGATCCTGCTCGGCCACTGGATCAGTGCGGGCTCGCGTGATGTCGGTCGCCGCCTGCGCCACCTCGGTACGTCGTACGAGCCGGCGGTGGCGCAGCCGAGCGGGAACGTACCGGCCGAGCTGTCGGCGCTGACCGACGAGCTGGAGATGACCCGGCAACGGCTGACGGCCTCCCGCGAACGCGAGCGGGCGCTGGAGGCGAGCCGCCGGGAATTGGTCGCCTTCATGTCCCACGACCTCCGTACGCCGCTCGCCGGGTTGCGGGCGATCTCGGAAGGGCTCGAGGACGGCGTCATCGAGGACGTTCCGGAGGCGCTGCGCCAGCTGCGCAGCACGGTGGATCGGATGACCGGGCTGGTGGACGACCTCTTCGAGCTGTCGCGGCTGTCAAACGCGCCGGTGCCGCGCCGGCGATCCGCCGTGAGCCTGCGGGAGTTGGCCGAGGATGTGGCTGGTGAGACCTGCGAACAGGCCCGGTCCGTGGGTGTCTCGTTGAGCGCTTCCACGCCTGACGGTGAGGACCGGCTCGCGGTGCACGGCGATGCGGACGAGCTGAGTCGCGCGGTGACGAACCTGGTCGGCAACGCGATTCGTCATACCGAGCCGGGCGGGGCCGTGCAACTGACGGTGGATCGTGATCCAGACGGGCGGGTACGGCTCGCGGTGACCGACGGGTGTGGCGGGATTCCGGCCGATGATCTGGAGCGGGTGTTCGACATCGGCTGGCGCGGCGACGAGCAGCGAACACCGTCGAGCAGCGGCGGCGGGCTCGGGCTGGCGATCGCGCGCGGCGTGGTGGAGTCGCACGACGGCCGGATCGCCGTCAGCAACGTCGATGGCGGCTGCGCCTTCGAGATCGAACTCCCGCCGATCCCGGTCGGGTGAGATCCGTCGGGAGTCAGCGGCCGGGTGTCGGCTCGCTCCCGAGCAGATCGGCGATGCCGGTGTGGAGGTCGTAGCCGGCCTTCCAGCCGAGGTCGGCGGCGATCCGGGCCGAGGACGCGGTGATGTGGCGGACGTCGCCGAGGCGGTACTCGCCGGTGACCACCGGCGCCGGGCCGCCGTACGCGCGGGCTAGTTCGGTGGCCAGGTCGCCGATCGTGCGGACGGTCCCGCTGCCCACGTTGTACGCCGCGAACTGGGGCTGCTGCTCGCAGGTCACCGCCTCCGCGGCGGTGGTCAAGGCGGTGGCGATATCGCGGACGTGGACGAAGTCGCGGCGCTGGCCGCCATCCTCGAATACCCGCGGGGCCGCACCGCGTTCGAGCGCCGAACGGAAGCGCGCGGCCACACCGGCGTACGGCGTGTTGCGCGGCATGCCTGGTCCGTACACATTGTGGAGACGCATCGCTGCGACACGACCGCCGGTTTCCCTGGCCCAGGTGGCGGCGAGGTGTTCGCCGTTCAGCTTGGTGGCGGCGTAGGTGTTGCGGGGATCCGGCGCGGCTGATTCGTCCACCAGGCCCGGGCGCAGGGGTGCCGCGCAGAGCGGGCAGGGCGGCTCGTAGCGGCCGGCCGCCAGGTCCTCGATCCGTCGAGGCCCGGGCGCGACCGCCCCATGCCGGTCGCACTCGTAGCGGCCCTCGCCGTAGACGACCATGGAACTGGCGAAAACCAGCCGGTGGACCTTCTTCTGGGCATTCTTCTGGGCCATCTGGCGGAGCAGGACGGCAGTGCCGAGGCTGTTGCTGCCGACGTAGTCGTCGAGGTCGTCCAGGTTGACCCCGAGCCCGACCTTGGCGGCCAGGTGAATCACGACATCGACGCCGGTGAGTGCGGCGTCGACGGCCTCGGCGTCGCGGAGGTCACCGACGATCAGGTGATCCAGGTCCGCCGGCGGCTGCCGATGCACATCGGGGCGCAACGAGTCGAGCACGGTGACCTCGTGGCCGTCGGCAACCAGTTGTTCGTCGACGTGGCGGCCGATGAAGCCGGCGCCACCGGTCAGCAGAATCTTCATCTGGACACCTCGCTCCAGGACGGCTCGATTCAGGACGGTTCGATTCAGGACAGGTCGAATCAGGGCAGGTCGAATCAGGGCAGGTCGAAGGGAAGGAGTAGGCCGTCGAGTGAGTGCCGGCACGAGCAGTCGGCGTCTGCCTTCGGGAGCTGGCCGATCACCTCGGTGAAGAGATCCTTGAGCCGCTCGATACTCCGCCCGAACTCCGCGAGCACTTCCGCATGGGTGACACCGTCGCCCGCATCCACCCCGGCGTCATGGTCGGTGACGACGGCGACCGAGGTATAGCAGAGCGCCAGCTCCCGGGCGATCGAAGCCTCCGGAGCGCCGGTCATGCCGACCACCGACCAGCCCTGCGCGGCGTGCCACTGGGACTCGGCCCGGGTGGAGAACCGGGGTCCGTTGATCACGACCATGGTGCCGCCGGCAGCCACGGTGTCATTGCCCACCGCAACCACCGTGCGGCGTCCGGCTGGACAGTACGGGTCAGCTGGAGACACGTGCACCACCGGCCCGGTCCCGTCGTACACGGTGTGCTCACGACCCCAGGTCCGGTCGACGAACTGGTCCGGCACCACGATCGTGCCCGGGGTGAACTCGGGCCGCAGCGACCCCACCGCGCACGGCCCGAGGACCTGTCGGACGCCGAGGGATCGCAGCGCCCACAAGTTGGCCCGGTAATTCACCCGGTGCGGGGCGAACCGGTGGTTCGCCCCGTGGCGTGGCACGAACGCGACCCGCCGGCCGTTCACCTCGCCGACCACCGGCGGTTCGCTTGGCGGCCCGAACGGCGTCTCCACCGCGACCGGACGCGCGTCGGCCAGGAACGAGTAGAACCCGGACCCGCCGATCACGCCTATCTCCGCGACCTTGTCATCCCGTACGTCACCTCGTACCGAAGCCATGTCCCCGACCCTAAGAGCGACTGGCCGCCCGGTTGCGCGTTCCAGTCGTACCGTCAGCGGTCCGTAAGCGCGGACCGCCCATACTCGCCAAGCCCGCCGCTGCGGCCCGGGCGACCGCCCAGCCCGGCGAATTGGACACCGGTCGACCACTTGGTGAGCGCGAGAGATCCGGGGAGTGGTCGAATGTGTGCGTGGAGCTTTGGTGGGTGCTGCTGGCCGTCGGACTCGTGCTGTTCCTGCTCAGTGCCTATGGCAGCTGGACCGCGGGGCGGCTGGACCGGCTGCACCACCGCGTAGCCACCGCGCGCGCCTCGCTGGAGACGGAACTGGCGCGGCGCTCGGGGTTGGTGGCTGAGCTGGCCGGCAGCGGCGTATTGGATCCTGCCTCCTCATTGCTGCTGCTGGATGCCGCGCACCGGGCCAGGCGCGCGGACGACGATGAGCGCGAGCAGTGCGAGTCCGCGTTGAGCCGGGCCATCGCTGCCACCGTCGGCGGTACGACGATCCGCCCGGGGGTGGCCAGCACGCCGGCCGACGTGCTGGAGCCCTGGGCGGGGGAGTTGGCGAGTGCGATGCGCCGGGTGCAGATGGCCCGGCGGTTCCACAACGACATCGTCGTGTCGACGCGCGAGTTGCGCCAGCGCCGACTGGTCACCTGGTTCCGCCTGGCCGGGCGCGCACCGATGCCCCGCACCATCGAGTTGGACGACGGCGGCTGATCCAACCCCGTCGTACGGTAGCTAGTGGTGTGTCTGCCAGACACACCACTAGATGGGCGGCGGCGCGGTGGAGACAGGGGAGGTCGCGGCTGCGCGCGCGGGGGACGAGGGGGTCTTCGCGGGGCTGGTCGAGCGGCATCGGCATGAGCTTCGGGTGCACTGCTACCGGATGCTCGGCTCGTACGACGACGCCGAGGACGCCGAGGACATGGTGCAGGAGACCTTCTTGCGGGCTGGCGTAAACGCGCCGACTTCGAGGGCAGGTCCAGCTTCCGGGCCTGGCTGTACC
>JAWWOY010000039.1:0-4295 GCA_033851195.1 Kribbellaceae bacterium
TCACCCGGGATCGGCTTGTTGGTCAGCCGGATCTCGTCCAGCTCCTTGGTCGACAGCGCCCGGCGGTAGACCCGGACATCGTCGACGGTGCCGTGGAAGCGGTTCGCGCCGTCCACCCGCTGGCCTACGTGGATGCCCTGCACGCCGAACTCCTTGCCCGCGGTGACGGACCCGGGCGGCGCGGCCGCGGAGGACACGTCGACCCCGTCCACGATCAACCGCAACTTACCGCCGCCGCGCTGCAGCACGACGTGATGCCACTGGTCGTCGTTGTACGCCGACTGTGATTGCACGGTGATGTTGTACCGGTCGACGGCCATCAGAGCTCGGATCCGTTTGCTGTCCGGCTCGGCCCGCACCCATACCTGCGGCGTCGTACCGGAGCCGGTGCGGTAGGCCCACAGGATCGCGTGCGACCCGGTGAGGTCGCCGTACTTGATCCACGCCATGAAGGTGAAGTCGTCCGCACCCGCGTCGATGGACTTGTCGAACGGCACCTCGACCCGGTCGTCGACACCGTCCAGGGCGAGCCCGTTGCCGAACTTGCCGGGGGCAACCGTCGCCCCACCTCGCACGTACGCCGGGTTGTGCGCCGGCGCGAGGTCAGCGGTCAGGGGGCCAGGCGCGGGCGGTCCCGGGATACCGGGCGGAGTCCCGTTCGGCGTGGCGAGGTAGGCCTCGTTGAACCTGGCATACCGGATCGTCTCGTAAGGAGTCGCCACACCGGCCTCGTACAGGAGCCCGGCCTCATCGCCGTCGAGCCGGACCATGTCCGAGTAGGCCGACGGGCCCCACCAGAAGACCTTGCCCTGCTGCCACGTGCCCCACGTGCGCGCCTCGTCGTACGAGGAGCGCACGGTCATCACCTCACGGGCAGCCGGGTGTGCCGGCGAAGAGAGCAGGATGCGGTTCTGGTCGTCGCCATCGTCTCGCGCGCTGAAGCGCAACATCGAAGCTTGTACGTCGGGCATCGCAAGGTTGGGCAGGGTCTTGAAGCGTGAGTCGAAGGTGTCGCCGCCGTCGCTGCTGATCGCATAGGCACGGCTGCCCGGGTCGGTACCTCGCTCTCTGGCGAGTGCGTAGATCTTGCCGTTGGTGAGCTCGACCACCGTGACCTCCTGGGCGATCACCTCGCCGTCGTCGCGGGAGGTGGTCGCGCCGATGTGCCAGCTCTGGCCGGCGTCGTCGCTATACAGCAGGTGGGTGCCGTAGACGTGCTTGCCGACACCGTCGTACGTCTCGAAGTTGGCGCCGACAATCAGTCGACCGGCGTGCTCGCCATGCTGCAACTGGATGCCGTGCATCGGGCCGGTCGCGTACCAGAAGTTCCAGGACGGCAGCTTGCCTTCGGTCAGCTCACGCGGGGCGGTCCAGGTGGCGCCGTTGTCGTCGCTGGTCTGGACATACGGGTCGCGGTCACAGCCGTTCGGGCACGGGTCGGGGCCGTTGTGGGTGCTGACCAGCACGATCCGGCCGGTCTTCTGGTCCACGATCGGCACCGGGTTGCCATGCGTGCTGCCGTTGCCCTCGGAAACGACCTGCAGTGGGCCCCAGGTCTTGCCGCCGTCGGAGGACCGTCGCAGTACCAGATCGATGTCGCCGTCGTCACCACAGTCCGCGACCCGACCTTCGGCGAAGGCGAGCACCATGCCGTTGGTCGCGCGCACGACGGCCGGGATCCGGTAGCAGAAGTAGCCGCCCGTCTTCTGCTGGAAGAGGACGTTGTCCTCGGCGAAAGGAGTCGCGGCTTGTACGGCGGGGCTGGCCGCGGGTGGAGGGTTCGCTGGACCTGGGCGGGCGGAAGCTGTCGGGGGCGCGGCCATAGTTGCCGCCAGTGCACAGAGTGCGATCAAGCTGGCGGCGACGGGGCGGCCCGGAGTCAGGTGGCGGAGGCGGAGCGACATGGCACTCTCCCTGCTCGGAAACTGGAGGACATAGGATGTCCTGCGTCAACGTAGCGATCCGCCTGCCATCCGGCAAGAGTCTGTCGACGGATCTAGGTCGTTCCGGTGCCGGCTGCGGCCTCTGCCTGGGCGATCCGGAGGCGCACGTCGCGAAAGTGCAGCCGCATCGCGTCGCGGGCCGCGTCGGCGTCCTGGGCACGCAGCGCAGCGACGATCTGGCGGTGGTTCGCGATGATGTCGGCGGTCCGGTCGACCGGCTCGCCGAGGAGGTGCTCGACGTCGTGGTAGGTGTCCCAGAACAGGCCGATCAGTTGCAGCACCAACTCGTTGCCGCCGGCCTCGTACAGCAGTGCATGGAAGGCCCGGTCCGCCCCCCGGTCATGCGCCATCGCAGTGACCAGGACATCGAGCGCGGACAGTCGCGCTTCACTGGTTCGCGCCTTCGCCACTTCGCCGATCAGCCCTGTCTCGATCAGTTCGCGGATCTCGACCAGGTCGCGGATCGCGCGGATCCCGTGGCCGGCGCGGGACCGGACCCGGAAAGCGAGGGAGGCGGTCAGTGCGTTCAGCGAGGCCTGCCCGACGAAGGTGCCGTAGCCGTGCCGGATGTCGACGATGCCGAGTGCCTGCAGGGCCCGGATCGCCTCGCGGACGCTGTTCCGGCTGGCCCCGAGCAGGTCCATCAGCTGGGGCTCGGTCGGCATCGCGGCACCCGGAGCGAGTCCACGCTCGTGGATCAGCTCGATGATCCGCTCCTCGAGAGCGGCGCCAGGCCGCATCCGCATCCTGCCTCCTGTGCCGACCGTTGCGCGCAATCTACACCGCTGTAAGTCTTGACCGGCGAGGCTCGCTGACCTATCGTCCCCACGTGTGGACATCCTATGTCCTTCGTCTTGCTGATCGTGCCCGGCGTTCAGGCCTCACCGAACTGGCAGACAAGGCCTAATGTGCCTTCATGAGTGACTCACAGCGGATAGTGATCGTCGGGGCGAGCCTGGCCGGGGCCACGGCAGCCGAGACCTTGCGGGCCGAAGGCTGGACCGGACAGATCGTGCTGATCGGCAGCGAGACCGAACTGCCGTACGAGCGACCTCCCTTGTCAAAGGGAGTGCTGCTCGGCAATGACCAGCCGGAGGTCGCGCAGCTCCACGACCGTCAGTGGTACGACGACAACAACGTAGAGCTGCGTCTCGGCACCACTGCGACCTCGCTGGACACGAAGGCCCGCACGGTGACTCTGGACGATGGCTCGGACCTCGGCTACGACCTGCTGTTGATCGCCACCGGCAGCCGCGTCCGCAAGCTCGACGTACCGGGTGCTGATCTGCCGGGCGTCGACTACCTCCGTACCGCGGCAGAGTCGCAGGCCTTGACCGACGCCTACGCCGCTAAGCCGCGGGTAGTCGTCGTCGGGGCCGGCTGGATCGGCCTAGAGGCTGCTGCGGCGGCCCGGGAGCGCGGCTGTGAGGTGACGGTCATCGAGCCGCAGACCACCGCGCTCGCTGCGGTGATGGGGGACCAGGTCGGCGAATTGTTCGCGGCTGTGCACCGCCAGCACGGTGTCGACCTTCGCTTCGGCACCGGGGTCGAAGCGTTCGAGGGCGACGACAAGGTGACGGGCGTCCGGACAGACAAGGGCGACGTGATCCCGGCCGACCTCGTGGTCGTCGGCGTCGGGGTCCAGCCGAACAGCGAGCTGGCCGAGGCCGCCGGCATCGAGGTGGCGAGCCGGGAGAACGGCTCCGGCATCGTGACCGGACCGGACCTGCGTACGTCGGTGCCCGAGGTATTCGCGGCCGGTGACGTGGTCCGCTGGGATCACCCGCTGCTCGGTCGCTCGATTCGGGTCGAGCACTGGTCCAACGCGAAGGACAGCGGCAAGGCAGCCGCGAAGGCGATGCTCGGCCAGGACGTGGCGTACGACGCGATCCCGTTCTTCTTCACCGACCAGTACGACCTGGGCATGGAGTACGCCGGCGACGTGCCGCGCGGGACGTCGTACCAGGTGGTTCTGCGGGGTGATCCGGCCTCGGGTGCGTACCTGGCGTTCTGGCTGGACGACGACAGCCGGGTGCTGGCCGGCATGCACGTGAACACCTGGGGCGCCATCGACGCCATAAAGGACCTGATCCGCTCCAAGAAGCAGGTCGATCCGGCAAGGCTCGCCGATCCGTCGGTGGAGTTGGACGCCGTCTAGTGGTTTGCCGGCAACAGCCGGCAGCGGCACATCAGCCTGGATCGGCCGTCCGAGGTCCCGGTGCCTGCGAACTGACCGTAGACTCGCCGCGTGGCAGGCCGGATCAGGGAAGAGGACATCGCGCTGGTGCGCGAGCGTGCTCGGATCGACGAGATCGTCGGGTCCTACGTGACCTTGAAGAACGCCGGCGGCGG
>JAWWOY010000051.1:0-3581 GCA_033851195.1 Kribbellaceae bacterium
CATGGCTCGCTGTTGCTGGAATCCTGGCGCTGTTCACCCTGGCACTCACCTGGATCGCAGTCATCGCCGGCCTATCAGCGAAGTCCGTGGACGGTGCCGCCGGATTCTCCTACCCGCTGATCTTCCTGCCGTTCATCAGTTCGGCCTTCGTCCCCACGGACACCATGCCGGGTCCCGTGCGCGTCTTCGCTGAGAACCAGCCAGTCACGTCGATCGTCAACACGATCCAGGATCTGTTCGCACAACGACCGGTCGGCAGCGACATCTGGGTCGCTCTCGCATGGTGCCTCGGCATCCTCGTCCTCGCCTACGTCCTCGCCATCGCCGCCTACCGGCGCAAGATCAGCTAAGGGCGTCGGGATCGCGGGCTGAGCCACCCACCAACAGATCACGTACGAGACACAAGGAGTATTTGTCATGCCTACATTCGCCACGCCAGGGCCCATCGCCGCGACCGTGCAGGTCGCCGGTGCTCAGGTGCGGGTCACCGCGAGCGACCGGACCGACACCGTGGTGTTGGTCGAGCCCATCAACGTGGCGAGCCGGTCGGACGTCAAGGTGGCCAACAAGACCAAGGTCGACTTCGCCAGCGGTCGGCTATCGGTCAAAACGACCGCCTCCGGGGACAAGAACGGTTCGGTCGCCATCACGATCGACCTGCCCGCCGGTTCCAGCCTGGTCACGTACCTGGCGCACTCGGGTGTTCAGGCCGACGGCTCATTCGGCGACTGCGAGCTGCACATGGCATCGGGTCGGGTCCAGTTGGATCGCATCGATGCGCTGCAGGCGACCATCTCGGCCGGTGAGGTCGTGATCGGGCACATCGCCGGGCGCGCCGACATCGATGGCGGGGCCTTGGCGATGCGGATCGGCGAGGTCGAGGGTCCGGTCGGGTTCTCGAGCTCGGGCGGGCAGGTCTGGATCGGCCATGCCTCGGCCGACCTCGATCTCGGCAGCGGCAGTTGCGACTTCGACATCGACCGCGCCGGCGGAAGTGTCAACGCCTCGACCGCCAGCGGTGTCATTCGGATCGGGCGGATGACACACGGCCAGGCGAAGCTGATGAACGGCTCGGGAAACATGGAGGTCGGCATCAGCGAGGGCACCGCTGCCTCCATCGACGTCAACAGCGAGCGGGGGGCGGTGCACACCTTCGTTTCGTCGCAGGGAGACTCTGACCCCTCGGACGACAAGGTCATGGTTCACGCTCGCGCGCGGCACGGGGACATCATCATTCAACCCACGGCTTGCTGACCCTCACGAAGCGAGCGTGACCTCGACCAGCTGAGACCAGCTCGTCTGCATACCCTCCTGCGTCACCTCGGCGAACCGTACTTCGCCGAGGTGACGTCGCGCGTCCCGCTCGATCCTGGCCGCATCCGGGTGGGAGCAATCCGGTCGTCCCCGCACGCCGACGCTTGCCGCGAGCAACCGTGTTGCCTGTTCGTACTGGTCGTGGCGAGCGGCCAGGTCCGCGATCCCGATGAGCATCCGGGCGATCACGGTCACGGCTCCCACCTCGGATGCCGCCTGCCAGGCAGCCACGCGATGGGTACGGGACTCTGGGAGATCTTCGGCCAGGTAGCCGAGCAGGTTATGGATCTCTGCGCGGAGGTTCGGCTGCTCGGCGGCATCACCCAGGAGAGCGGTCGCGAGGCCGAGCTGATGACGGGCCTTCTCGGCATCACCGCCCAGGCGAGCAAGCTCCGCCTTGGCGAGCGCCAGGCTGACCAGAGCGTACGGCCAGGTGACACCTTGGGCGCTCCGCTCGGCCTCGGCGATGGTGGCAGCACTGGCGTCTCGATCGCCGTTGAGCCAGTACAGCACAGCCTGTTGGGTCCGCACCTCGATGACGTCCTCGACGGCGCCGACCTCGGTCAGGACCGCGACCGCCTGTTCGTAGTACTCGCAGGCACCGGCAAAGTCACCCCGCAGGGCAAGTTGGCCGGCCAGCTCGGACAGGACCAACGACATCCCGAACCGTTCGCCGAGTATCCGGAACTCTGCGAGCGCCTGCATCAACTGGGCCTCCACCTCCCCGCTGCCCTGGCCGAAGACGATTCGCATCTTGACGACCTGCCAGCGAGCGATGGCGCGTACCCAGGGATCAGGGCTTTCCAGCAACGACTCGAACGCGGTCACTGCTTCATCCGGTGCCCGTAGCAGACATTCCAGCGGGATCACGAATTCCAGCAGCGAGTTGTCGGACTGGCTTTGCTGGCTGAACCGATACGCCTTGTGGATCCATTCCGCGCCCAGATGTTCGTCGCCCTGCCCGGAGGTCACGTAGAGCACCACCAGCCCGTACGTCATGGCCCGGACCTCATCGGTCGCCTCGCCCGGGAGATCCGCGGCCGCGATCAGCAACTCGAGGCCTTCGGTACGGCGCCCGCCGAGCCACCAGTACCAACCGGCGACGGACGCGAGCCCCATCGCCGCTTGTGCGTCACCGGCCGCGATCGCTCCCCGCAGCGCTGCGCCGAAGTTGTCATGGTCGGCCTCGAGGGTTGCGAGCCATTCCAGCTGCTCGGCGCGGCGCAGATGTGGCTCTGCTGTCTGGGCGAGCTCGGTGAAGTAGGCGAGGTGCGCCAGCCGGGCCTGGTCTGATTCTCCCGCTTCGGCGAGCCGATCCGCGGCGTACTCCTTGATCGTGGTGAGCATTCGATAGCGCGGGGCACCGTCGTCCGCGGTGACCAGCAGCGATTTCTCGGCCAGCGAGGTGAGCAACTCCAGCACTTGATCTCGCTCGACGGCATCACCGAGGCAGACGCGCTCGGCTGCCTCCAGGCCTGCCCCGCCCGAGAACACCGACAGCCTGCGCAGCACCGTCCGCTCGGCATCGGTGAGCAACTCCCAGCTCCAGTCGACCACCGCGCGCAGCGTCTTGTGTCGCGGCAACGCGGTACGGCTCCCGCCGGTCAGCAGGCGGAACCGGTCATCGAGCCGGTTGGCGAGTTGCTCGATGGTCATGGTGCGCAACCGGGCGGCGGCCAGCTCGATCGCCAGCGGCATCCCATCCAGCGCCCGGCAGATCCGCACCATCGTCGACGTGGTGTGTTCGTCGACCCCGAGATCCTTGCGCACCGCGCCGGCTCGGTCGCGCAGCAACCGGACGGCCGGCGAGGCGGCGATCTCAAGGCCTGCGTCAGTCGGCACGGCCAGCGGCTCGACCAGCCACAGCGCCTCACCGGTGATGCCGAGTGGTTCCCTGCTGGTCGCCAGGATCCGCAGCCGTCGGCAGTCCCCGAGCACCCGATCGGCGAACTTCGCCGCCGCTTCGATCACGTGCTCGCAGTTGTCCAGGATCAGCAGTGCCTCCCGATCGCGGATCGCGGTGATGAGCCCGTCCACCGGGTCCGCGCTGGACGCCGTACCGAGCAAGGCATCCCGGAGCCCGAGTCCGGTCAGTGCCGCCTGGACCACGTCACCGTCGGCGCCGCTGGCGGCGAGCTCCACCAACCAGACCCCGTCCGGCAGGTCGCCGATCAGCGTGCGCGCGGTTTCCGTGGCCAACCTGGTCTTCCCTGCGCCGCCCGGCCCGACCAGGGTGGTCAGCCGATGCTCCGCGACGAGCTCTCGGA
>JAWWOY010000057.1:0-3409 GCA_033851195.1 Kribbellaceae bacterium
GTGGTGGTGTCGACCTTGACGAGGCGGTTCGGCCACTTGGTGGTGCGACCGACCTCCTCCCAGTCGACGTTGTTGTCACGAGCGGGCGTCCAGTGCAGCGTGCCGCCGTCCTGGTCGGTGGTCTGCGCCCACATCACGTACGACGATGCGTCCAGCCGGAAGTAGTTCAGGATCGTCGCTGGCGACAGGTCGCTGGTCTCTGTCATGTGCACCGGCTTGCCGGTCTGCTCGTACGCGTCGCGCATGACGGTCGGATCACCCCAGTACGGGTGGAACGCGATGGCGTCCGCAGCTTTGTTGGCCTTCGGGTCGTTGAGGATGCGGTAGTAGTTCTTCGTCTCCGTGCTGTTCGGGTCGCGCCAGTCCCAGAAGTTGAAGTCGTGCACGTACAGTTCGGTGCCGAGCCCGGCGCGCTTCACCTCGCGTTTGATCGCGACCGCCAGCTTCTGCTGCTGCTCGACACTGATGTCCATCGCGGGGTAGACCACGTCGATGCCGGGCTCGTTCAGCAGGGTCAGCGCGTCGACCTTCACCCCGTGCTTCGCATAAGCCTGCAGGTACTTCACGTAGTACCGGGCGAACACATCGATGGCGTCGTCCCGGAGCTTACCCACCTGGTAGTACGACGTGGTGCTGCCGGGCTTCAGCGCCACCTCGCCGGTGAACTTGTTGTTGGTCTTCATCCAGGCCGGCGCGCTCCACGCCGAGGCGAAGAAGGTCGCGCGCGGGTTGTAGCGCTGGATCAACTTGACCGTGTCGATGATGTGCGCGTCGACGTCCCGCTGGATCGAGAAGTACTTCAACCCGAAGTCCTCGGTGACCCCGGCAGGAACCTCGTCGTACGACCAGAACGGCAGGTGCTCGATGAGGTCCGGGCTGCCGATGGTCAGCCGGAAGCGGTCCAACCCGGCGCCGGTCTTCGGATCGACCAACAGCCGGATGGCCCGGTCCCGCTCGGCTGCGGTCAGCTTCCAGAGATTGGAGACACTCGTCTCGTCCAGCGAAAAGCCGATCCCGGTGTAACGCTGCCGAACAGTACTCGGGTCGATGACCACGGTGGCGTCGGCGGCGCCGCCATCATCGAGTCCGACGTACGTGGTGGGCAGGGGCTGCCAGGCCTGCGCGGCCCCGCTGGAATACGTGCCGGTGACGGCGGCACCGCGTTCGGGCCGGCCCGCGGTCGCGGGCAAACCGGCGGCGAGCACACTGCCTGCCGCTGCGGCAATGACCACCGCCGCGCTGATGGATCGCCTCACGGTGCCTCCTCAGGATCTACGGAAAGCGCTTGCATCGAAAGGCGACTCTACTGTCCCGAAACGCAACGCAGATGCCTCGGCGGCGCGTCCTGGACACAGGCTCAGACGTTGAGCTCCAGCCGTGTGGTTAAGGTGCGTGTCCCGCCTCGGACACCCGAACAACCGTTCGATAGTCCGCTTTCGATAGCACACGCCGCGCCGGGGCTTGCTACAGCACGCACACGCGCCGGCACCTGACTGGGGTTTACGTCAGCAGCTCCCATCGAGCAGCAGCTTGGCGGCCTCCGTCGCTCCGTCGGTGCGGATCGTGCCGGCCACGGCGGTCGCTCGTGCGGGGTCTCGGGGTCAAGGCCGTCCTGAACGCGGCTGAGAAGGACTCGGTGGTCGGAGTCGGACCGTCGTGTGCCGCGCCGATGTCCAGGTCGGCCGCTCGGCCGGCCCAGTACAGCCGGTCCGCCATCTCATGTACAGCGGCTTGTGCCGCTCGGACAGGTAGCTCGCGCGGCCGTGAAGCTCGTCCGGGCGAAGGTTCTGCATCGTCGAGTGTGAGTCGTTGACCAGGACTCGGTCGCACCGGCGCCGAGTGCGCCGTCGATCGCGGCGTTGACCGCCGCCTGCAGCTGCCCTCGGTAGTACTCGTACTCCTGACTCGGACCGCGGCACTGACTCCAATCAACGACACCAGCCGTTCCCTCCATGTCAGTCGACAGGAACACCTTCATCGCTGACTCCTCTTGCGGATCTCCGGCCAGGCGGACTCGGCAATCCTCACCGCGCAGGTCGGTCCCGCGTTCCTCGATCGGTCCAGCACTGCTCGCGGCATCGCCGCGGATCTCGGAAGGGCGGTCAGGACCACCACTTGTCGCTCTGGGCCAGCGCGTCGGGGGTCTGGCTGGTGGTGTCGAGGGCGTCCAGGGCGGAGACGGACTCGTCGTCGAGGTCGAAGTCGAAGACGCCGAAATTCTCCTCGATGCGCTCCCGATGGGTCGACTTGGGGATGACCGACAGCCCCTTCTGAATTGCCCACCTGATCAGCACCTGAGCCGGCGTACGTCCGGTGGCAGACGCGATCCGCTCGACTACTGGATCCCCGAGGTGCCGCCCGGTTCCCAGCGGGCTGTACGCCTGTGCGACCACGCCCGCGTCCTCGCACGCTTCGACCAGGGACCGGCGATACTCGAACGGGCTGAACTGGATCTGATTGACCGCCGGCCGGATCTGGCTCACCTTCAAGAGCTCTTGGATCTCCGAGGCTCCGAAGTTCGAAATCCCGATGCCTTTGGTCAGGCCGGCTTCGCTGGCCGCCTCCATCCCAGGCCACGCCCACGTCGGCCCGCCCTGCGGCCAGTGGATCAGGTAGAGGTCGAGGTAGTCGGTGCCGAGCCGCCCCAAGCTCTTCTCCGCCTCGACCCGTGGATCCCGGCTCCCCGGGTAGAACTTCGTCGTGAGGAAGATTTCCTCCCTGGGGATCCCGCTGCTCCGGATCGCCCGCCCCACACTCGATTCATTCCCGTACGCCTGCGCCGTGTCGATCAGCCGATAGCCCTCTTCGAGCGCCCAGGCAACCGCCCGCTCGCACTCCGGCCCGTCGTCCGCCTGCCAAACCCCAAGGCCCATCACCGGGATCTCTGCGCCATTCGAGAGTGTTCGCGTCGACTGAGAGTTGTTCGCGGTCATGCACCCCTTCTACCACGTCAGGTCAGCAATCCAGCGCGGGCTACGGCCACTACTTTCCGGTCGTGAGTAGAGATCGGAGCGGTCCTCGAGCCGGGGCGTCCTGATGCCCAAACCGCCTTCGGCTGCCAGTACTGGCTATCAGTCGGTGAACGCGTTGCGCATCGACACCAACTCGATGCCCCGCTCTTCGATCGCCTTACGGATCTCAAGGTCGGTCACGATGTCCTGGTCCCCGACCCGGTATTCCTCGGCCCACCGGTAGGTCTCGGTGCCGGGCGCGGTCAGCGCAGCGAGTTCAGGTCCCGCGACGGCGCAGTGCGTGACCAACAGGTGCACGCCTGGCGTCAGGCCCGCGATGTAGGCGAGCATCCAGGGCTTCTTGGCTGCCGCTTCCCGGTCGCTCAGAGTCTCGATCGAGGCGAACCGTCGCGACTCCACGGGGCCGTAGATGTACGGCTTGCCGACGGCGTTCGAGA
>JAWWOY010000067.1:0-6688 GCA_033851195.1 Kribbellaceae bacterium
CCGTGCCGGCGGCGTATGCCATTTCCGCTGCTGCCGACCAGGGATCCTCCGATATCTCAGTGCCGAACGATCTGTCCGCGCCCCGGCGCCTCAACCTGCGTAGCAGCAACGGCAGCATCACCGTCAATGGCGCGCAGCACCACTAGTGTCCTAGGAGATTGTCAGCGCAAGGCGGAGCAGAAGGTGGTCGCTTTCGCGGTGATCTCGGCCCAACGGCCAGCCACGACGTCGGCGGGGGACACCACGTCGGTTCCGGCACTCACCGCCAGCGCACCGGCGTCGAGGAACTGACGAGCGTTGCCGGCGTTCACGCCGCCGGAGGGGACCAGCGGTACGCCGGGGAACGGCCCACCGAGGTCCTTCAGGTACTTGGGCCCCAATTGGTGGGCCGGGAAGATCTTCACCGCGTCCGACCCGAGCGCCACCGCCGTCATCACCTCGGATGGCGTGAACGCACCCAGCACGACCGGAATGCCGGCGTCGTGCGCGGTGGCCACGATCGCCGCCGTCTCAGGCCCCTGGCCGGGTGTGACCAGGAACTGGGCGCCGGCGTCAACGGCCGCCTTGGCCTGCCCAGCGGTCTGCACGGTGCCCGCGCCGACGACAGCGCCCGTATCCGCCGCGGTGGAGGCCGCACGCTCCAGGTGCCGCGGCAGGTCGGGAGTGGTGAACGTCAGCTCGATCACATGGATGCCGCCGGCAACCAAGGCGGAGCACAGGTCACGGGCATCGTCGATCGACGGCGCCCGCACGACGCTGAGCACACGGTCGGCCCGCAGCAGGTCCAGGGTGGTCATCGGGGGTTCCTCTCGGTACGTCGGATGGCGCGGCCGGGGAGCGCGTCGGTGCGATGGCCGTCCTCGATCACGGGGATGCCGCCGACGAGGACCCACGGGATGCCTTCGGCCTGTCGGCGCGGGTTGTCGAAGGTGGCGGTGTCGCGGACGCCGGCCGGGTCGAACAGCACCAGGTCGGCGTGGAAGCCCTCCCGGATCAAGCCCCTGTCAGTCAGCCGGAGCCGTCTCGCGGGCCGCCCGGTCAGGTGGTGGATGCAGTCGGCCAATTCGAGAACGCCCAGCTCACGGACGTAGTGCGCGAGGTAGCGGGGGAAGGTGCCCCAGGCCCGGGGGTGCGGTTTGCCGCCGACCAGGATGGCGTCCGATCCACCGGTGTGGGTCGGGTGTTTCATGATCGCCCGCACGTTCTCCTCGTGGCCGACGTGGTGCAGGATCGTGGTCGCCAGGTTGTCCCGGATCAGCAGGTCGAAGAACACCTCGGCCGGCGGCTTCTCTATACCTGCCGCGATCGCCGCGATCGTGTTCCCGACGGCGCCGCTCAGCGTCGCGTTCTTGACGCCGCCGATCTCGATGGTGTTCCAGTCGGTCACGCAACCGTGGCAGCCGTCGCTGCCGACGTGCTCCAATTCGTGCGTGATCCGGGTCCGGTCGTCCGGATCGGCCAGCCGGGCCAGCAGCGCGTCCGGGCCGCCCTCGGCGGTCCAGCTCGGCAGGATCGCGGCGAGAGTAGTTGCCCCAGGCAAGTAAGGATAGGTGTCGGTGGTGATGTCGACACCGTCCGCCAGGCCTTGGTCGAGCATCGCCAGCAGATCCACCCCGCGGCCGCCGTTCGGCTCGAAGTTCATCACGGCGTGGGTGAGGTGCAACGCGCAGCCGGACTGCCGGGACACCTCGATCATCTCGCCGTACGCCTCCAGCGCACCCTTGCCATAGGACCGCTGGTGCGGGCTGTAGTACCCGCCGTACGACGCGACCACCCGGCACAGCTCGACCAGTTCGTCGGTGCCGGCGAACATGCCGGGCGTGTAGGTGAGCCCGCTGCTCATCCCGGCTGCGCCTTCGGCCAGGCCCTGGGCGAGTAACCTCTTCATCTCTTCGAGCTCGGCGCGCGTCGCCGGCCGGTTGGAGGTGCCGACCACCATCATCCGCAGGGTTCCCTGCGGTACCAGGTACGCCGCGTTGCAGGCGATGCCGCGGTCCAGCCGGTCGAGATAGCCCGCGACGGTGTCCCAGGAGAAGTCGAAGTCGTCGGGTTCACCGTTCCAGCCTGCGATCTGACGGCGTACTGCGGTCCGGGTGGTGTCGTCGATGGGGGCGAACGACAGACCGTCCTGGCCGAGTACCTCCAGCGTGACGCCCTGGCTGACCTTGGCCGTGTGGTCCGGGTTGGCCAGGATCTGCAGGTCGGAATGGGCATGCATGTCGATGAAGCCGGGCGACAGCACCAACCCGGCCGCGTCGATCGTCTGGCCGGCCTCTCGTCGCAGGTCGTTGCCAATGGCCACGATGCGGCCGCCGTCGACCGCCACGTCGGCGCGCACGGCCGGGGCGCCGGTGCCGTCCAGGACGGTCGCGCCGGTGATCAGCAGATCGGTCATCAAACCCCTCAGAAGAAGGTGCGGATCAGGTCTACCACGACCGGATCGTCGGCATCCGGGTCGTCGATGACCGGAATCAGTCCCCATTTGTCGAAGGCGGTGCAGGGGTGCGACAGCCCGACGCGCAGTTCGTCGCCGATCACCACCGGCGCCTCTCCCGCCGGGTCGAAGGACAGGAACCCGTGCTGGTCGTTCAGCTTGGTCACCGTCATTCCGTCGATCACGCTGGGCGACTCCCCGGCTGTGCGCGGCCGGAGCAGTTGCGGCTCCGGCATGCCTTCGTCGAAAGGAACGTCCCGCTTGCCGGCGTCGAAGAGTGCCAGCCCAGGCTCCGGCTGTGAGGTGATCCGGACCCAGCCGTGCATCGCTGGGATCAGCCGGTCGCCCTCGGTCCGCGGAGTTGAGCCGAGCGGGGACACCGAGCGGTAGTGCCCGTCGTCGTGCGCGATGTACGCGCCGGACCTCAGCACCACTCGAGCGCCACTCTTGCCGAGCGGACCGAGGACCTCGGCCACCTGCTCGAAATACGCGCTGCCTCCGGCGCTCACCACCGGCACCAGGTCGGCGTCGTACAGGCGGTCTTCCCACAGCCGGGTGTGGACAGCGGCCAGGTCGCGCAGGTAGGCCCGGACATGTTCGAGATCGGCCTGATCCGCATCATGCGCGATGGCCCCCTCGTATCCGGCCACTCCGGCGAGCCGCAGGGTTGGTGCCGCTGCGATTGCCCGCGCAACGGCCAATGCCGTCTCCGCGTCCCTCGCGCCGGTGCGGCCACCCACGCCGCCAACTTCCACCAGTACGTCGAGTTGGCGCGCGCCGGCATCGACGTACTGGGCGCGGGTCGCCTCGATCAGCTCGACCGTGCGCACGGAGTCGGCCCAGACGGAGACCTCGAAGTTCTCGTCCGCTGCGAGTTCGTCCGCGATCCACCGCAGCTGGAGCGGAGAGATGACCGTGTTTGCCACCATCACCCGGGTGACTCCGAAGGCTCGCGCGACCGAGAGCTGGAAGACGTTCGCGAGGGTGATGGCCCAGGCTCCGGCCTCGAGCTGGATCGCCCACAGCGCGGGGGCCATCGTCGTCTTGCCGTGCGGAGCGAGGTCGACGCCGTGGTCGGCGCACCAGCGGGCCATCGTCGCGACGTTGTGCTCCAGGCCGGGGGCGGACAAGGTGAGGAGCGGCGTCGGCAATCCGGACAGCCGCGGCTTGCCGGCCAGCACCTCGGCGACGGTGCGGCCCCAGAAATCCGGCGGGAGTGCCTTGTCCTGCCAGCTGACTTGCTGGTCCGCGAGAGCTGCCACTGCGGCGGCATCGAATGAGGCTGGCAATGAGGCTGGCACCTAGCTACTCCTCGGGGGTTGCGTCCACTGCAACAATCGTTGCGCAATGTAACCTGACGGTTGTAGCATCGCGCCAGAACTCCCGTCAACGAGATGTGACCGAAAGGACTCGCCTGATGGTCGACCTGGTGCCCCGCGCGGTCTGCCTGGGCGAGGCGATGGTCATGCTCGCCGGCGAGCCAGGTTTCCCGCTGGAGGACGTCGAGACCTTCCGTCGCTCCGTCGGTGGCGCGGAATGCAACGTGGCCGGCGGGCTGGCTGCGCTGGATATCCCGACCGGCTGGATCTCCCGGCTCGGGGCGGACGGGTTCGGCCGGCACGTGCTACGGGATCTGGCGTCGCGCGGGGTCGACGTCGGGGGAGTGGAGGATGACCCGACGCGGCCGACCGGGCTCTACGTGAAGCACACGATCAGTGGCCGGACCCGGATGCACTATTACCGCTCTGGCTCGGCTGCTGCGGCGATGGACGCCGACTTCCTGGACCGTCCGGCTGTGCGGAGGCGCCTGGTCAGTGCCGAGTTGGTGCACACCACTGGGATCACCGCAGCCATCTCGGCCTCGGCTGCCGGCATGCTGGATCGGCTGGCCGCGTTGCGGGACACGCTTGGCTTCATGCTGAGCGTCGACCTCAACTGGCGCCCGGTGCTGTGGCGTGACACCGATCCTGCTCCGCTATGGCGCCTGCTCCGTGCTGCCGACGTCGTACTGGTCGGTGCAGATGAGGCGATGCTGTTCGCCGGTACCAGCGACCCGGACAAGTTGCGGGAGTTGCTGGGCCCGAGGTCGACGCTGGTACTCAAGTCGGATGCGCAAGTGGCATCTGTGCTGTCGCCGGACGGGCGTCGTACTGAGGTTCCGGCGCTCACCGTCGACGTAGTCGAGCCGGTCGGGGCTGGGGACGCGTTTGCAGCCGGGTATCTCGCCGGCACGCTGCGCGGGTTGCCGATGGAGCAGCGGCTCCGGCTCGGCCACCTCAGTGCTGCAGCCGTGCTAGCAGTACCGGACGACCACGCAACGCCTCCTGACCTGACGATCCGGCAGGCGTTGCTGACCTGCTCGGAGGACGACTGGGCCGGCACGCGAGTAGGTCCGACCGGCATCATTTCCCCGGCGTTGGTAGGGGATGCGGTGTGAGTCAGAGCCTGGCGCGGGCGCTGCAGATCCTGGTCAGCCTTGGCGAGGGTGACCGCTCGCTGGACCAGCTCGCAACCGAGCTGGACGTGCACAAGACGACAGTGCTGCGGCTGCTGCGCACGATGGAGATCGAGCGGTTCGTCAGGCACGACGCGGGCCACCGGTACCGGCTCGGCTCGCGCATGTTCGCTCTTGCCGACACGGCGCGGGAGCAACACGCCGTACGGGAGGTCGCCGCGCCACACCTGCGGCAGCTGAACCAGCGGACTGGTCAGACCGTGCACCTGGCGGCGTACGAGAACGGCGAGGTGATCTACATCGATAAGCTCGACAGTGTGCAGTCGGTCCGGATGTACTCCCAGATCGGCGTTCCGGCGGCTCTGCATTGCACTGCGGTCGGCAAGGTGCTGCTGGCCGGTCAGCCTAAACCGCAGCGAGAGGCCTTGTTGGCCGGGATCGAGTACCACGCGTTCACTGCCAACACGATCACCGGGCCGGATGCGCTCCGCGACGAGCTGGATCGGGTCAGGGCTCAGGGCTGGGCGCAGGACCGGGCCGAGCACGAGTCCTTCGTCAACTGCATCGGCGCACCGATCACCGAAGGCACCGGCCGGGTGGTGGGTGCCGTCTCCGTCTCAGCTCCGGATGTTCTGCTCGACTACGAGCAGGTGCTGGAACTGCTGCCCGATCTGCTGGCCACCACGGCAGCTATCGGTGCCGACTACAACAAATAACTATCGAGAGGTTCTGGCGAATGTCCGACAAGACCGTTGTGTCCACCGCCGACGCCCCGGCGCCGATGCCCGTGTTCTCCCAGGGTGTCCGTAAGGGCAACATCCTGCAGGTGTCCGGCCAGGGCTCGGTCGACCCGAGGACCAGCGAGTTCGTTGCCGAAGGCGACGTGTTGGGTCAGACGACTCGCGTGCTGCAGAACATCGAGGCCATCCTGACCGCGGCCGGCGCGACCTTCGACGACGTGCTGATGCTCCGCGTCTACCTGACCACCCGCGACGACTTCGCCGCCATGAACGAGGCGTACGCCGAGTTTGTCGGCCCGCGAACCCCCAGTGGCATCCTCCCGTGCCGCACCACCGTCTTCACCGGCCTCCCGCTCGAGAAGATGCTCGTCGAGATCGACGCCCTCGCCGTCCTGGACTAGTCCTATGGCGTTGGCGGTGTGTCTGCTGTTCGACGGCCCGGCCGAGCGGCGGCTACGCGCGCTGTGGGCCCGGTTGGAGGACCTCGGGGTGCCGGCGCTGAGCTCGCACACGCACCAGCGGCACGTCCCGCACCTGTCGTACGCGGTGCTGCGGGAATGGGACCTGGAGCCGGTGCGCGCAGCCATCGAGGCGCTACCTGACGGCGGGCCGATCGACCTTCATTTCGACGCGCTCGGTACCTTCCGCCGGGGGCGCGTCTGGCTGATGCCCGCGATCACCAGTGCTCTGGCCATCCGGCAGGAAAGGGTGGTGGATGCGTTGCGCGGCACCGGTATGGAGCTGCATCGCAATTACGCCCCGGGATTCTGGACCCCACACTGCACGCTTGCGCC
This sequence comes from Kribbellaceae bacterium, assembly GCA_033851195.1. Classification (GTDB taxonomy): domain Bacteria; phylum Actinomycetota; class Actinomycetes; order Propionibacteriales; family Kribbellaceae; genus Kribbella. Next base: position 6,424 of record JAWWOY010000067.1, read on the forward strand.
ACGGGTGGGACTGAACGCTCTACCTCTGGTCGCAGCGGCCGTGAACGACGTCCTCCCGCTGCGCGCGCGGGCGGATCACGCCGCGTTGGTTGACAGCGGCAACGGCACCGTTCATGGGCTGAAGAACGTGCCCTGATCCGAACAGGCGTAGGCTGACAGCATCCCGGAATCGACGACATCCCACTCCCGAGGTGCCAGCCACACCGGCGGCATCCCAAGGCAGCGTCCTCGATGAGCGAATTATCGAACGAGCGGATACCGGAAA
>JAWWOY010000076.1:0-14436 GCA_033851195.1 Kribbellaceae bacterium
CCGACGAAGGGGGTTAGGAGGCGGCTAGGCCGCGGAGTTTCAGGTCTATGACGGTGGGGGCGTCGGCGGTGGAGTGCTTGTCGCCGGCGGCTACCACCGTGGCGACTTCCTCGTCGATCTTGTCCAGGCGTTCGTCGATGCGGTCCAGCCGACGGTGCATCAGGTCGACGAACTCGGCGTTCTCGACCACGCGGACGTTCGTCAGGCGGGAGTACTCCTGGGCCACCTGGACGCGGTCATCGCTGTGGGCCAGACGTTCGACCAGCAGCTGGTGTCTTGTCAATATGGAGACACCGACCGCGACGAGCGCCGCGGCCACAGCAGCGGCCCTCAGGACCCACTGATTCTGCGAGAAGAGCGCGGCACTCACGGCCACGCAGATGACGACCAGCAATCCGTTGGCAACGGCAAGAACTCTGGTCCTGGTCCGACGGCGGTTACCCCTTGACCCCATGAACGCACATGTTAGGGGGTGTCCTCGTGATCTTCGGGAATGCGACACGCCTTCTCAAGAAGCAATCCGGCCACAACGACCAGCACTGAGATCACCGCCGCGGTTCCGGCCGTGATCACGCGGTTCCGGGGACCCGAGGACGCCACCGCGTCAATGAAGGATAACGCGAACCCTGCGTAAACACCCGCGCACAACGCGCCGACAAAAGCGCTGGCTTTGCCGAGCAGCAGCAGGAAAACCGCGCGCGAGGCCTCGACGCGTTCCCGCCGGACCTGGATCCGCTGATAGGTGTTGCGCGCCGCGACGAACAGCAGCGCCGCCAGGAAGCCCCAGGCAATCGGCGTCAACCAGGACACCGTCGGCGCCACCCCGCCGCCGGCCTCGACCGCGATCACCAGGGTCCAGCCGATCGCCGCACCGAGTACGGCGATCGCGACCAGCAGCCGGCGGGACGTCGGCCGGACCGACCCCGGGCGCGGCGGCTCCTTGCCTGCTCCCGGGGCACGATCCGGGGGCGTCCCGCCAGACGCCACTACTGGAGCTCGATGGTGAGGTCGTCGAGCCGCTTCACCCCGCCCGTGCCCACCTCGGCAAGCAGGTCGGCCACCCGGCCGACGCCGGGAAGGACGGCCTCCGGCTCGATGTCGAGCCACGGCGCCAGCACGAAGGCGCGCTCGTGCGCCCGCGGGTGCGGCACGGTCAGCTCCTCGGACTGGATCGACTTGGTGCCGTAGGTGATCAGGTCCACGTCCAGGGTGCGCGGCGCGCCCGGCGCGCTGCGCACCCGGCCGAAGGCCTGCTCGACGGCATGCGCCCGGTCCAGCAGGGTGTCGACCGACAGGGTGGTGTCGGCCAGCAGCACGATGTTCAGGTACGGACCGGACTCGTCGGGCCCGCCGACCGGCACGGTCTCGTAGATCGGCGATACGTCGACGACCACGACGTCAGGGGTGTCCCGCAGTGCGTCGACGGCGCCCTGCAGGTTGGCCTCACGATCGCCGAGGTTGCTGCCGAGCGACAGGATGACCTGACGGATCGGCTTGAGGCCACCGCTGAGGGTGTCCGCATCGATGACGTGGGGACTAGGGGTCTCAGTCACGGGGATTCTCCGGGTTTGCGCTGCACGGTCAGGACAACATCGTCGAACGGCACGCTGATCGGCGCCGCCGGCTTGTGGATCGTCACCGCGGTTCCGCTGACCCGCCGGTCGGCAAGGCACAGCTCCGCGATTCGTTGAGCCAGTGTCTCAATCAGGTCGACAGGATCGTTCTCGATGGCCGCGTGCACCTGCTCCGCGAGCTTGCCGTAGTCGACCGTGTCGGCCAACAGATCGGAAGCCGCCGCGGGCCGGGTATCCAGTTCGAGCCGGACATCGACGGTGAACTCCTGGCCGTCGGCCCGTTCGTGCGCGAATACCCCGTGCCGACCGAATCCGCGGATGCCGCGGATCTCGATCACATCAGGAGGCAACGCGGGACCGCTCATTCTGCCTCCTCCTGTCGCCCCCCAGACGACAGTACCGGGGAGGCATGGTGGATCCACAACCTCCACCCGGTAGATGTTCGCCTGAAGACATTCGTAGCCAGCGCCTTGCCGCCCGCGAAGCCGTCTTCGGGGGCCCCTTCGCCGGCGGACAGCACATTCTCCGTGCACGTGACGTAGGCCACGTCGTCGTCGACAGCGACCTGAACGTCCGTCAGGAAGAACTGGATATAAGGCGTGTTGGCGAAGATCATCGCCCAGGCTCGCATCATCTCGTTGTACCCGTAGATCGCCGCGTTACCCGGATGGATGCAGACCGGATCCGGCTCCGGCAGCCAGACGGCCGCCATCAGATCCAGGTCCCCCGCCTCGAAAGCGTTGTAGAACGCCGTGTTGGCGCTCAGCACGACGGTCTCCGGCGTAGCCGCCTGGCCACGTCGCGTACCGCCCGGCTCCTCTGTCATTCAGCTCCCCACCTGCTCGCCACCCGGACCGCGTCCGCACTCGGCGCCACCGCGTGGGCCCGGACACACCAGGCACCGGCCGCGGCAGCGAGTGCGGAGACAGCCGCACTGGCCTCGTCTCGTCGTACTGCCGGTCTCGGCTCGCCGGTCACCTCGTCGGCGAGCAGCCTACCGAGGAACGCCTTGCGGGACGCACCGATCAGCAACGGCAACCCCAGTACGGCGAACTCGGGCAGCCGGCGCAGGATCTCCCAGTTGTGGTCGGCGTTCTTCGCGAACCCCAGGCCCGGGTCCACCGCCACTCGTGCCAGGTCGATGCCGGCGGCCTGGATCGCGTTCACCCGCAGCCTGAGTTCAGCGATCACGTCCGCTACCACGTCGTCGTACCGCGCCCGGTCCTGCATGTCGGCAGAGTGCCCGCGCCAATGCATACAGACATAAGGGGTACGACGTTCCGCGACCAGGCCGAGCATGTCCGGATCGGCCAGGCCGCCGGACACGTCGTTCACCATCACCGCACCGGCCTCCAGTGCCAGCGCGGCCACGTCGGCGCGCATCGTATCGATCGAGATCAGCGCACCGTCGGCCGCGAGTGCCTCGATCACCGGGATCACCCGGCGCAGTTCTTCGGCCGGTGCGGGCCGGGCTGCCCCGGGCCGGGTGGACTCGCCACCGACGTCCAGCAGGTCAGCTCCCTGCGCCAGCAACTCCCGGCCGTGCTTGATCGCAGCCGACGGCTCGAACCACTCGCCACCGTCGGAGAAGGAGTCCGGGGTCACGTTGACGACGCCCATCACCAGGCACCTGGCGGGCGTCGGAAGACCCTGAACGTGAGTCGGTGGGGCAATTCGCACCTGACCACCGTAATGCGTCCGATCAGCCGACGATCAGGCTCATCGCCTCGGCCCGGGTGACCGGGTTGCGGAGCTGGCCGCGGACGGCCGAGGTGATCGTCCTGGCGCCGGGCTTGCGGACGCCGCGCATCGTCATGCACAGGTGCTCGCACTCGATCACCACGATCACCCCGCGCGGCTCCAGTAACTCCATCAGCGAGTCCGCCACCTGGGTGGTCAACCGCTCCTGCACCTGCGGGCGTTTCGCGTACACGTCGACCAGCCGGGCCAGCTTGGACAGCCCGGTGATCCGGCCGTCCGCGCTCGGGATGTAGCCGACATGCGCGACCCCGGTGAACGGGACCAGATGGTGCTCGCAGATCGACCAGACCTCGATGTCCTTCACCAGTACCATCTCGTCGTGGCCCAGGTCGAAGGTGGTGCGCAGCACGTCCTTGGCGGTCTGGCCGAGCCCCGACGTGATCTCGGCGTACGACCGGGCCACCCGGGCCGGGGTCTCCTTCAGACCCGCCCGGTCCGGGTCCTCGCCGATCGCGATCAGCAGTTCGCGAACAGCCCGTTCCGCGCGATCGTAATCGAACTTCGGCGAGGTCACCCGATCACTCTGCAGGAGGCGTCGGGCCACTGCCGTACGACGGACCGTGAGCGCTCTCGTCCGGGCCGATAGTGCCCCCGGGGATCACGTCGGACAGCGAGCCGTTCTGCTGGGCGCGGTTCGGCACCGGCATCACCGGCGGCTGCTCCGACGGCGCGCGGGTCGGCGAACCGGTCCAGGCCGGCCGCGGCTCCTTCTTGTGGATCGGCTCGAACACCCGCGCCACCTGGGCCTTGTCCAGGGTCTCCTTCTCGAGCAACTCCTCGACCAGGGCGTCCAGCACCGCGCGGTTCTCGACCAGGATGTCGAAGGCCTCCTGGTGTGCGTTCAGGATCAGCTTGCCGACCTCCTCGTCGACCGCCGCGGCGATCTCCTCGGAGTAGTTGCGCTGGCTGCCCAGATCCCTGCCCAGGAAGGGCTCGCCGGAGTCCTGGCCGAACTTGATCGCGCCCAGCCGCTCGGTCATGCCGTACTGGGTGACCATCGCGCGGGCCAGTGCGGTGGCCTTCTCGATGTCGTTGCTCGCCCCGGTGGTCGGGTCGTGGAAGACCATCTCCTCGGCGGCGCGGCCGCCGAGCATGTAGGCCAGCTTGTCCAGCATCTCCGACCGGGTGGTCGAATACTTGTCCTCGTCCGGCAGCACCATCGTGTAGCCCAGCGCCCGGCCGCGCGGCAGGATCGTCACCTTGTGCACCGGGTCCGAGTGCGGCAACGCCGCGGCGACCAGCGCGTGGCCACCCTCGTGGTACGCGGTGAGCACCTTCTCCTTGTCGCTCATCAGCCGGGTCCGGCGCTGCGGACCGGCGATGACCCGGTCGATCGCCTCGTCGAGCGCGTTCTTGTCGATCTGCTGCCTGTTCAGCCGGGCGGTCAGCAGCGCCGCCTCGTTCAGCACGTTGGCCAGGTCGGCACCGGTGAAGCCCGGCGTACGCCGCGCGACGGCGCGCAGGTCGGCGTTCTCCGACATCGGCTTGCCGCGCGAGTGCACCTTGAGGATCTGCTCGCGTCCCGGCAGGTCCGGCGCGTCGACCGCGATCTGCCGGTCGAACCGGCCCGGGCGCAGCAGCGCCGGGTCCAGCACGTCCGGCCGGTTGGTGGCTGCGATCAGGATCACGCCGCCGCGGACGTCGAAGCCGTCCATCTCGACCAGCAACTGGTTCAGGGTCTGCTCGCGCTCGTCGTGCCCGCCGCCGAGGCCCGCGCCGCGGTGCCGGCCGACGGCGTCGATCTCGTCGATGAAGACGATCGCCGGCGCGTTGGTCTTGGCCGTCTCGAACAGGTCCCGGACCCGGGAGGCACCGACGCCGACGAACATCTCGACGAAGTCCGAACCGGAGATCGAGTAGAACGGCACCCCGGCCTCACCGGCGACCGCCCGGGCCAGCAGCGTCTTGCCGGTACCGGGCTGGCCGTACAGCAGCACGCCCTTGGGGATCTTGGCGCCGACGGCCTGGAACTTCCCGGGCTCCTGCAGGAACTCCTTGATCTCGCCGAGTTCCTCGATCGCCTCGTCACAGCCGGCCACGTCCGCGAAGGTAGTCTTCGGGGTGTCCTTGCTGATCAACTTGGCCTTCGACTTGGCGAAACTCATCACCCGCGACCCGCCGCCCTGCATCGAGTTCATCAAGAAGATGAACACGACCGCGATCAGCAGGAACGGGATCAACGTCGAGAAGACCTGGCCGATGAAGCTCGGCTTCGGGTTCTCCACGTCGTACTTCTGGATCTTGCCTTGGTTGAAGAGCGTCTGCAGCGAGGTGTTCAGGCTGTTGGACTGGCCGGTCACCCAGTAGGCCCGGACCTTGGTGCCGTCGGTCTGCTCGATCCGGATCTCCTGATCCGGATCGATCAGGGTCACGGTCTTGATGCCCGTGCCCTTCTCGATCAGTTGCACGACCTGGCCGGTTGGCTCGGCCTTGTACCCGGTCGAGCCGGTCAGGAGCTGTCCGATCACCAGTACGCCCAAGAAGGCGACCACGATCCAGAACAAGGGTCCGCGGAAGATGCGCTTCACGTCCATGATCAGGGCGAACGCCCCGTCCCTCCTAGTTCGACAAGCCCGAATGTGGGCTTGAGACAGTACACCGCTGTAAGTGTCTCGTGCCGGGCAAACGACCCTCGCGGGAGGGTCACCCCCGCCGCCCGGAACACGGCATCCACCGAGTGTGACAGGGACAAGGGCAAGAAACCCGTCCGGTCGCTGATCAGAGCAATAAGTACGTGACTTACTTGACGTACGTCACATCCGCAGGGACACTGCGCGGCACAAGCGGTACTGGGCCTAGGAGTAGACGTGCGGGGCCAGGCTGGCCACGCAGCGCAGGTTGCGGTACTTCTCGGCGTAGTCCAGCCCGTAGCCGACGACGAACTCGTCCGGCAGTTCGAGACCGACGTACTTCACCGGCACGGTCATCTTGGCCGCGTCCGGCTTGCGGAACGCGGTGCAGATCTCCAGCGAGGCCGGTTTGCGGGACTGCAGGTTGCTGACCAGCCAGGTCAACGTCAGCCCGGTGTCGATGATGTCCTCGACGATCAGCACATGCCGGTTGGTGATGTCGGTGTCCAGGTCCTTCTGGATCCGGACCACCCCGGAGGACTTGGTGCCCGATCCGTACGACGAGATCGCCATCCAGTCCATCTCCACGTGCCCTTGGAAGGCCCGGACGAGGTCTGCCATCACCATCACAGCGCCCCGGAGGACACCGACGACGAGCAGGTCCTTGCCCTCGTAATCCTGCTCGATCCGCACCGCCAGTTCCTGCAGCTTGGCCAGGATCTCTGCCTCGGTGAAATGGATCTTGCTCAGGTCCTTCTCGATGTCCGCAGCATCCACGCGGGTCAGCCTGTCACACCATTACCCAGCACGATCGAACCGGTCCGCCTGCTGGCGCGGATCCCCTGCGGCAGGTCGATCCAGCGCTGCCCGCGCCAATCCGTGACGAGGGCGTCGACTGACGCGATGTGGCCGGCGGAGAGGTCGTTGGCCCGGCAGCCCGCCTCCAGCGCGGCCTGCCGCAACACCCGGCTGCGGAGCGCCGCCGGTTCCACCTCCAGCATCCCGACGTCGCACAGCACCTCCGCGCCCTCACGGCGTACGGCGGTCTCGGCGAGCTCGGCAGCCAATGCGTCGAGCGCATCCGCGTCGGCACGGAGCAGACCGGCGGTCCGGGCCAGCGCCTCGGTCACGCCGGGCCCGAGCGACTCCTCGAGCACCGGCAGCACCTCGTGCCGCACCCGCACCCGCCGGTACGACGGATCGTCGTTGTGCGGGTCGTGCCACGGTTTCAGCCCGGATGCCACGCACGCCGCCACGGTGGTCCCGCGAGACACCTCCAGCAGGGGCCGCCGGAGCAGCCCGGCCACCGGCGCCATCCCAGCCAGCGAGCGGGCCCCGGATCCCCTGGCAAGGCCCAACAGAACCGTCTCAGCCTGGTCGTCTCGGGTGTGAGCCAGCAGCACCACATCTGCGCTCAACTCGTCTGCCGCCTCGCGCAGCGCGTCGTACCGGGCCGTTCTGGCGGCGCCTTCGGGGCCGCCGTCGGTACCGACGTGTACCGAGACGACCCGTACTGGTTCGAGACCCAGCGACCGGCACTGTTCAGCGGCAGCCTCTGCGACCTCGGCCGAGCCGAATTGGAGGCCATGGTCGACGATCACCGCGCCCGCGCGAAGCCCCAGCTTGGGCGCCTCGAACGCGGTCGCCGCGGCCAGCGCCAGCGAATCGGCGCCACCGGAGCAGGCGACGAGCACTGTTGTGCCCCGCGGCAGCTCAGCAAGACCATCCCGCACGGCCTCGCGGATCCGCGCGATGGCGGGGTGCAGCTTGCCGCGTCTCTCCGGCTCCAGCTTGCCGGCCTCAGCCGTGGAGCCGCTTGATCCAGGCATCGGGATCCGCGATCTCGGTCTTGGTGGGCAGCGTGTTCGGGCCGGTCCAGATCCGGTTGAAGCCGGCCATGCCGACCCGGTCGACCGCCCGGCGGACGAAGGCGGCACCGTCCTGGTACTGGCGCAGCTTGGCGTCCAGACCGAGCAGCCGCTTAAGCAGTTGGTCCACCGGGTTGCCCCCGGCCCGGCGGGACGAGAACTTGGCCCGGATCAGATCCACGGTCGGAATCACCGACGGTCCGACGCCGTCCATTACGAAGTCGGCATGGCCCTCCAGCAGCGACATCACCGCGGTCAGCCGGTCCAGTACCGCGCGCTGCTCCGGCGACTGCATCAGATCGACCAGGGACAGCTCTGCCTCGCCCTTGACCGACCTGCCGAGCCGCTGCACGGCTTCGCGGAACATGGCCGCGTACGCCGACGCGTCCAACTCGGCCCGGTCCAGGAAGAGCGCGATCTCGGACCGCAGGTGGTCGCGCAGCCACGGTACGGCGGTGAACTGGACCCGGTGCGTCTCCTCGTGCAAGCAGACCCAGAGCCGGAAGTCACGTGGCACGACACCCAGTTCGTTCTCGACGTGCACCACGTTCGGAGCGACCAGCAGCAGCCGCCCGGTGAGGTCGGGCCGCTGCGGATCGGGCATCGACGGGAAGAACGGATCGAACTGGCCCAGCACCCGCGACGAGAGGAAGGCCAGTAGCGCGCCTGCCTCGATCGCCGTCACGCGCGAGCCGACTGCCGAGGGAAACCCGCCGGAGCGTTCCTGCTTCTCGCGGAGCTTGTCCGCCAGCGGCTGCAGCACGGTCCGGAACCCGTCGGCGTTGGCCTGCACCCAGCCGGGCCGGTCCACGATCACCACCGGCGCCGTCGCAGAGGTGGCCTGCAGCCCGGTGAACTCACGCACGTGGTGCTCCGAGTCGGCCGCGAACCGGCGCAGTTCGGCGACAACCTGGTCCGCCTCCGCGCGGCTCACTGCCGGCCCGGGGCGAAGCAACTTGCGCGCCACCCCCGTAGCCAATTGCCAGTCGACCATCTCGGCCGCGGTCCCGCCTTCCGTACTCATGATTCGACCCTAGTGGTAGGTGCCAACCCGCGCGGCTCAACCGCAGCCGCAGTTAGCCAGGGCCGCCACGGCGCGGTCGAGAGCGGCACGGGCTGCCAGCGCTTTGGCCGGCGGGGCGCTGTCGGTGGCCACGGCGAACACCAGCAGGGTCCCGGTCCGGTCCCGGACCAGTCCGGCGAGCGAGTGGACACTGGTCAGGGTCCCGGTCTTGGCCCTGACCAACCCGGTGCCGGCCGCCGTACCGGGACTTCTGAAGCGATCCCCCAGGCTGCCGGTGAAGGCGGCCACCGGAAGGCCCGTGATCAGGTGCTTCAACTCCGGCCTGCTTCCCGAGGCGGCCACCCGCAGTACGCCCGCCAGCAGGTCCAACGGCACCTGGTTCGTGCGGGACAGGCCGCTGCCGTCCTCCAGCCGGGCCCTGCTGAGATCTAGCCCGAGGCTGGTGAGAGTGCTCCGGACACCTTTCAGCCCGCCGGCGTACGAGCCCCCGTTCTTGGTCGCCAGGCCGACCTGGCGGAGCAGCGCCTCGGCACCGTCGTTGTCGCTGTGCAGGAGCACGTACTCGATGATGTCGCCGAGCGGGGCCGAGCGGACCTGTGCGAGGTTCGTCGCGGCCACCGGCGCCTCCATCGCCTTGATCGCAGTCACCTTCACCCCGGCGATCCGCAACTGCGTGGCGAACGCGGTCGCCGCGGCCAGCGGCGGAGAAGTGGCCCGCTTCGCGTTACCGGGAACCACCCGGCCCTCGTCGACCCAGAGCGCGGACGTCGGGGCGGCAATGCCCTCGGCGATGTACGTCGGCACCCACTTCGGGTTGACGGCCGGACCGGTGAACAAAGTCGCGTCGTAGCCGAGCGAGACCGACCGGACCCCCCGGGCCCGGAGTGCGAGCGCCGTACTGGCGGCCAGGTCCTGCAGCGTGGCACGTTTCGGGAAGTCCAGCGGGTCGGTCTGTCGCTTGGTCGTCAGCAACGGGTCGCCGCCGCCGACCAGCACGATCTGCCCCTTGGACACGGCGACCGTCTTGGTGGTGAACCAGCGATCCGGGCCGAGGGTCGCCAGCGCCGCCGTGCCGGTCAGCAGCTTCATCGTCGAGGCGGGCACGAACGGCCTCGCGGTACCAGTGCTGAACACCGGCTTGCTCCGCGAAGCGTCGTAGACATACGCACCCCGGTGCGTGCCCAACGACGGATCCGCGAGCGCCGACGCCATGGCCTTCTGTACGCCGGCCGCGGTCGGCGCGACACCTTCTGTCTGGGCCGGCGGAAGCACTACCGGGGCGGCGGTCGCGTCGCTGGTCCGGAGTGACGGACCAGGCACTGCCTGTGCACCACCGGCGCCAGCCACCAGCGCGGCGAGCACCGCGCCTGCCGCAATCGTGACGAATGCCGCACGGGGAGGACGGGCCACCGAGCTGCTCCTGTCTGGTCATGGGTGAGAACCGTGACAGTATCTGCCGTATGGAGTTCGACGTCTTCATCGAGATCCCCAAGGGCACCCGCAACAAATACGAACTGGATCACAAGACCAACCGGATCCGGCTCGACCGGACCCTGTTCACCTCGACCCAGTATCCCGCCGACTATGGGTTCATCGAGGACACCCTGGGCCAGGACAGCGACCCGCTGGACGCCCTGGTGCTGCTGACGGAGCCGACGTTCCCGGGCTGCCTGATCAAGTCCCGCGCGATCGGCATGTTCCGGATGACCGACGAGAAGGGCCCCGACGACAAGGTCGTCTGCGTGCCCGCCGGTGATCCGCGACAGGAGCACCTGCAGGACATCTACCACCTGCCCGAGTTCGACCGGCTGGAGATCCAGCACTTCTTCGAGGTCTACAAGGACCTGGAGCCGGGCAAGTCGGTCGAGGGCGCCAGCTGGGTCGGCCGGGCCGACGCCGAAGCCGAGATCGTCGCATCCTTCGAGCGGCTGAAGACCGAGAACTCGCATTGAAGGACATTGGAAGACACTGACAGACAGTCAAAGACTCCGGCAGATTCTGCAGCTCATTCCGATGGCGGCACCAAGCGGGCCAGGAGACCGGTCAGGGTTTTGCGCTCCGCCGCCGTGAGGGGTGCGAGCAACTGGTCCTCCGCTGCGAAGATCAACTGATCCATCCGGCCGAGAACCTCTTGGCCACGATCGGTGATCCCCACGATGTTGCGTCGACGGTCGGCCGGATCGGTCCGGCGGACGACATACTCGAGCTTCTGTAACTCGTCGAGCACCGTCACCAGGTCGCTACGGTCGAGCCCAATGCGGTCGGCCAGCGGGGCCTGCGCCGCCTCACCTGAGTCCGCCAGGCTGGCAAGCACGTGGTAGTGCTGCGTCCGCAGCCCCGCGGAATCCATCTGCTGCCGGATCAGTCGTTGAGTCTGCTGGGTCACCCGGCCGAACAGCCAGATGATCCGATCACCGAGGCGGTGGCCGGCCGTCTTGATCATGCCTCTCACTCTAATCGTTGACCGCCCCCACGATTGCGCTATCGTGGGGGATGCCCATTATTTATATCTCCCACGAACTTGGAGCTCCTCGTGCGCGCAATCCGCTACCACTGCTACGGCGGCCCGGAAGTCCTGCAGGTCGACGAGGCCCCCGAGCCGGTCCCCGCCAAGGGCCAGGTCCTGATCGAGGTCGAGGCGATCGGCGTCAACGCGATCGACGCCCTCTTCCGCCGGGGCGATGGCCCCTGGACGCTGCCGCTACCCGCAAAACTCACCGGCGAGGTCGTCGGCCGGGTCACCGCGCTCGGCCCGGGCGTCACCGACGTACAGGTTGGTGCTCGAGTTTCGTCATTGTCCGAGGATGCGTTCGCTGACTACGTCGTCGCAGCCGCCGAATGGCTGGCCCCGGTGCCCGACGAAGCGGACGCAGGCGAGGCGACCGTGCTCTCGATGACGGCGCCGCTCGCCCTGCGCCTGTTGCGGGCCGCCAGGGTTACGTCAACAGACACAGTCCTGATCCACGCGGCAGCCGGAACCGTCGGTCATCTCGCCCTCCAACTCGCCCGCACTCTCGGGGCCAGGACGATCATCGGTACGGCGTCCACCCCGGCCAAGCTGGACTTCGTCGGCAAGTGGGGCGCGGACCTCGCCATCGACTCCAGCGATCCCGCTTGGGCCGACCAGGTCCGGTCCGCCGTACCGGACGGCGTGGACGTCGTCCTCGACGCCATCGGCGGCGAAGTGTTCGACCGGGGCCTGGAACTACTCGCCCCGCTCGGCCGGATGATCACCTACGGCGCCATCGGCGGGACGCTGCCGACAATTCCGATGTCCAGCTTGTTGGGTCTCAAGTCCGTGACGGGCGTGGGGATAACCGGCTGGCGGGCAGCCCGTCCCGACCAGGCCAAGGCCGACATCGCGGAGGTCGGGGAGATCTGGCGAGCCGGCACGCTCCGTACCGCGGTGGACGCCAGCTACCCGCTGGAGAAGATCCAGCAGATCCACGAGATCCTGGACCGCCGCGCGAACCAGGGCCGGCTGATCGCAACGGTCTAGAAATCCGTGCCGTGGATCAGGCCGTCCCAGTCGATGCTGGTCGAAGCTGCGCTGCGATCCCCGAGCACGAATCTGGTGGGGTCACCCGCGGCCCTGGCCCCCGAGGCCAGCCAGGCTGCGAGCCCGTGAGGATTCCGCCGCTCGAGTTCGTCCAGACAGTCCTGGCGTTCCTCGACGATCCGTAGCCGTTGCTGCTCGGTGGAGGCCTTCTCCAGAGCCGAGAAGCTGACGCGCCATGCCGTGCACAACTGGGCATCGGTGAGCGCCGGCGGCTGGGGCGGGGCATCATCGCCTGCCTCAGCCGCGGCCGCGGCCGGCTCCGCTGGCTGGCCCGCGGGTTCGGATGGCGGAGCCGAAGGCGAATCCGAGCCCGCCTGCCCGAGCCGGCGACGGCAGAACCCGACCACGGTCGGCGATCCGCCGATCCCGAGCATGAGCAGCATCACGGCTGGCCCCGCCCCGAGCAGCACGCCCATCCCGATCGCCGCCACCGTCACCAGGCCACCGACGGCCGCACCGATGGCCACCTGCCGCCACACGATCGCATCCGGCGGCGCGTCCTCCGGGCCGAGGGCTGCGGTTCCGAGCACGGCGCCGCAGGCTGCTGCACAGGTGAAGAAGACCACGGCCACGGACAAGGACCAACTCAGCGCGGCCACCATCCCCACTGCACCGAGCGCGATGCAGAGGGTCAGCCAGCAGATCCGGTAGGCCTTCATCGGCCCGCGCTGATCACGACTCGCAGCCGGCCCGTCATGACCGGCTCAGGTTTGTCGAACACGACACACCTCCTGGCATCACCCGACCTCACAGGCCGCCGACTCCTCAGTATTATCGCAACACGATATAGATTGCTAGGCCACTCAGGGGCGGCCGAAGAAGCCGAGGTACAGCCGGGCGTTGCTGACCACGTCGCGCGATGTCGCCACCACCCTGGTACGACGCGGCGAAGTGGCCGATCTGGCGGCGCTGACCGTCCAGCGTCTGCTGCGCCTTGGCGGCGCGGGCGGCCGCACTGTCGTTCCTTCCGCCAGTCACGAACCCCTTCCCCAGGATTCGTGAACTTTGGTCTGGACCTCATTCTCGACACCAGTGTCCCGTGAGGGCGGGACACTAGTTGCCTACAGCACCATTAGGAACACCTTCCATACTTATTCGCGCGACCCTTTTTCGTGCCCCCGGCAACGACCACGGATTCATGCCCTCGGCAACGGTGGCTCAGCGCAGCGAGAGCTCCGCAAAGACCGGCAGGTGGTCTGAGCCGCTCGTGGTGATCACCTCGGCCGACCGAGCCAGCAAGCCGCCGCTGTGCAGCACGTAGTCGATCCGAGCCGTCGGGTTGTCCGCCTCGATCGTGTAGCCGGGCCCGACGCCGACCTCTGCCCAGGTGTCGCGCCAGTGAGCCGTGAGGGTGGTGATCTCCGGCCCCGCCGGCCTGGCGTTGAGGTCACCGACGAGCACGGTCGGCTGCTTGGAGGCACCCAGAAGTTCCACCACCCGCCTGGCCTGGTCCAGCCGCTCGGCGTTGTTGCTCGAGGTCAGGTGCGTGTCGGCGAACCGCAGGTCCTTGCCTCGCATCTTGATGGTTGCCTCAAGCAACGCGCGCTGCTCCCGTCCCGGGTACAGCGGCAGCAGCGTGTTCTGGAAGTCCTTGATCGGGGAACGGGACAGGATCGCGGTGCCGTACTGACGCCGCGGCTCCCCCGGGTTCAGCGGCGGCAGATCGAGGTTGGCGGCGTACGCGACATGCATGTCGAGGCGCTCGGCGAACCAGGCTGGCTGGTCCTCCCAGTCGCTGCGCGCGCTCCAGTTCTTGTCGACTTCCTGCAGCCCGACAATGTCGGCGCCGGACTCGTCGATCATCGCTGCGATCCGTTCCAGGTCGAGCACACCGTCAATGCCCTGGCCATGGTGGATGTTGTAGGTCAGCACCTTCAGCCGACGTTTCGGAAGCATGTGCATGACCTCATCCCGGTCAGTGTGCCGGTTGACAATCGCGCGATGCGCGGGTGCCGTCGACCCGGATCGGTCAATGCCTACTCAGGCGAGCCACCTGGCCCTTCGCACCAGAGGCCCAGCAGGCCGCCTGCGGACCGTGGCCGGCGCACTCGACGCTGTCGAAGCTGCCGTCGTAGAACTG
>JAWWOY010000079.1:0-2510 GCA_033851195.1 Kribbellaceae bacterium
GCGCGGGCGCCAGTACGGCGGTCAGCCGCCGCCACCAGTGCGCGTTCTTCCAGCCGAAGACCAGGACGAGGAGAGCACCGGCCGTCAAGCCGAACCAGACCCAGACATTCAGCGGCAGCGGGTCGATAAGGGCCATGGGCGCAGCGACCTTGGCTGTCAGGAGGGCGATCAGGACAGCAGTACCGGCGATCGCCGGAAACGTGCGGGTCCGCCAGGTGCGATCGCGCCACCCCACTGCCACCACAAGCGCGGTAACAGCGGCAGCTCCCATCGCCAGCGGCAACCACCCGCCGAGCAAGGAGATATCAGACGCTGCCACAGTCGCCTCCCGGACCTAACCTGGGAATTCCAGTATGCGCAGGCAGGGAATGCCTGGTCTCCGCGGGCCATGCCATGCTCGGCTGGAGTTACCGGCTCGCAACTCCGCAGGGTTTGCTTTACCGGGGTGCGCACCTGGGTACTGGGTCGCAGGACCGGCGCCGGCTGGTCAACGCCGTCGGCGACTCGGGCCGACGGATGTCCCGGAGGTGAGTCGGATGTACGACGTGGTGCTGCTCATCGAGGAGGAGTTGACCGAACCCGATGCGCTGCGGGTGGTTGAGTTGCATCGGGAAGCGCCCGATGGTGTCAGGTACCACCTGGTCTTGCCGTGTGACAACCTCGCAGCCGGCATCGAAGCGGGACTGGCCAATCTCGGCACCGCCGATCTGTATGCGATGGCGCCTGCGGATCAGCAGCTTGAGCTTGCGGCTGAGTCGCAGCGGTCCGTCGACGACCAGGCCGCTGCCATCCTGGGGCGCAGTATCCAGCGGCTCACAGCCTTCGGCCGCCAGGCTGACGGCAGCATCACCCATGGGCACCCGGTCGATGCGTTGCGTGAGCTGGTCAAGAGAGTGGACGGCCAGACGGTCGTCATCTTGACCCGTCCTCACGTGATGGCCGAGTTCTTCCACACCGACTGGTCAGCTCAGGCGCGCCGGCACCTCGGCATACCGGTGGTTCATCTGCTCCGGCAGAACGAGGGCCAGCGGCCGGCTACTACCTCTTGAAGAATCAGCGTTGGCAAGAACCGCCGTGTCGTCGCTAAGTAATCCTTGCCTCAGGCATCTTTGTCCTCGGGGAGTCTTCTGCTTCCCCTGCACGATCGATGGCCGGCAGCCGACAGCCCTTCAGGGATTGCCACAGGCCACATGTGTTTCGAGCGTACGAGCAGGCCGCGCAGAGCGAGTCGACCAGACTCAGCGACCGACCGCCGCCAGCACTACAGCTATTTGCCAGACACACCACTGTGCCGATTGGGACCGCTGGATCGTAGTCGATCAGGGCGGTTTCGAGAGGACCTCCACCCGCGTAGGGGTTGACTACGCCTCGCGCAGGGGCCCGATGATGCCGTCGATGTCGAAACTGAATATGCCGGGCCGGACGACGTGACCTCCCAACTCCTGGCTTGGGACTTGGCTCTCCGCCCGGTTTGGGGAGGATTGTTGCCGGGGTTTGGGGAGTCTGACTGGCCGATCCGGGTGGGTAATGCTCCCAGGTCGAGCTTGGCGCCTGGTTAGTTGGTTGGTTGGTTGGTTGTTGTTGGGTCGGTAATGGCGGCGCCGGTCGGGTGTGACGTTTTGCCCTTGTGGATAAGGGGTAACGGGTTCGCGAGTGTCGGTGATGGTGTAGTAGAATCGAGCACATGTTCGAAGGGGATCTGACTGAGCTTGACACCCGCGCGCTGCTCAGTGTCGGTGCGGAGTTTCGTGCCGTCGAGGACCGTGCCGCGGTCCGTCAGCTGGAGGTGGCGCTCGCGTTCGCCGACCGTTACCCGGACCCGCGGGCGGATGCGGGCACCGGTTATGGGTCTGGTTTCGCCGAGTCGGTGCCGGGGGGTGAGCGGGGTCGGGTGTATGGCGGGTCGGGGTGTCCGGCGGTGGCGGAGTTCGCGGTGGCCGAGTTCGCGGCGGTGTTCGGCTTATCGACCGGTGCCGGGGAGGCGGTGATCGGGGATGCGTTGGCGTTGCGGCATCGGTTGCCGCGGCTCTGGGCGACGGTGCTGGCAGGGGAGGCGGTGGCGTGGCGGGCGCGGCAGGTCGCCCGGTTGTCTCGGGCGTTGTCGCAGGACGCGGCCGCGATCGTGGACCAGCGGGTGGTGGGGATCGTCAACTCGGTCAGCTGGGGACAGCTGAAGAAGATCCTGAAGGCCGCGATCCTGGCGGCCGACCCGGACGGCGCCAAAGCCGCCGGGGAGGCCGCGGCGCGGGAGCGGGGGGTGTTTGTCGGGGAGTCTGATGAGCATGGCACGAAGACGATCTGGGTGAAGGCCGCGGCCGGGGACGTGATCCGGTTCGACGCGACCATCGATGATCTGGCCCGGGCGTTGCGTGTCCTGGGTGACACCGATTCGCTGGATCGGCGGCGGGCGAAGGCGATCGGCTGGATCGGTGATCCGGCCTCGGCGCACCGGCTACTCGAGGCCGCCCGGCACCTGGCCACCACCCGGCCAGACACCACCGACGGTGACA
>JAWWOY010000082.1:0-7255 GCA_033851195.1 Kribbellaceae bacterium
GTCCGGGGCGGCTGGGAAGGCCATCTCCCGGTCGAGGCGACCGAGTTGTTCATCCCATTTCTGCGGGAGAACGACTTCGAGGTGACGGTCTCCGACGACCTGGACAGCTATCTCGACCTGGACGGCACCGACCTGGTGCTGCAGTGCATCAGCATGGGTGAGATCACCTCGGAGCAGTGCAAGGGACTGGAGGCCGCGATCCGCGGCGGCACCGGGTTCGCCGGCTGGCACGGTGGCATCGTCGACTCGTTCCGGAGCAACACCGACTACAGCTTCATCACCGGCGGGCAGTTCATCTCGCACCCGGGCGGCTTCGTCGACCACGAGATCGAGATCGTCGCCGAGCACCCGATCGTGGAGGGGATCAAGCACTTCAGCCTGCACACCGAGCAGTACTACGTGCACGCCGACCCGACCAACCAGGTGCTCGCGACCACCACGTTCCGCGCCCACCCGGACTATCCGTGGATCGCCGGCGCGACGATGCCGGCGGTCTGGACCCGCACTTGGGGCGACGGCCGGATCTTCGTCTGCACGCCGGGGCACAGCCTGGCCGACCTGGACCAACCGGAGGTCCGGACCATCATCGAGCGGGGGCTGCTGTGGGCGAGCAAGTGACCAAGATCGGCATCATCGGCACCGGGGTGATCAGCGGCACCTACCTGGACCACCTGGCCAAGCTGCCGGGGGTCGAGGTGGTGGCTGTCGCGGATCTGGAGGTGACCAGGGCACAGGCGGTGGCCGACCAACACCCGGGCGTCACGGCGCTGTCATCCGACGATTTGCTGGCCGATCCCGACGTGGAGATCGTCCTCAACCTGACCATCCCCGCCGCGCACGCTCCGGTGCACCTGGCCGCGCTGCAGGCCGGCAAGCACGTGTACGGCGAGAAGCCGCTTGCTGTCGACCGTACTGAGGCCGAGCCGCTGCTGAAGGTGGCGGCCGCCAACAATCTCAGGATCGGCTGCGCACCGGACACAGTGCTCGGTACTGGCACCCAGACCGCGCGGGTGGCGCTGGACCGCGGCGACATCGGCGTACCGACTGCTGCGACGGCCTCGTTCGTCACGCCAGGCCACGAGCTGTGGCACCCGGCTCCGGAGTTCTACTACCAGCCCGGCGGCGGCCCATTGCTCGACATGGGCCCGTACTACGTCACCAGCCTCGTGACCCTGCTAGGACCAGTACGACGAGTGACAGGACGCGCCGGGCTCTCCAAGGAGCAGCGCAAGATTCACACCGGCCCCAGAGCAGGCGAGACCTTCCCGGTAGAGGTGCCGACGCATGTCACCGGCGTACTGGAGCACGAGTCGGGTGCGTTGACGACAGTGCTGATGAGCTTCGACGTATGGGCGGCCCGGCTGCCGCGGATCGAGATCTACGGCACAGAGGGCAGCCTGTCGGTGCCGGACCCCAACACGTTCGACGGCCAGGTGGAGATCGCCACCGCAACGGCCCGCGCGTGGACCGAGCTCCCGGTGGCCGGTGGGTACGCCGGAGCCGGCCGCGGCGTGGGTGTAGCCGACATGGCCCGGGCGATCCGCAACGGCGGACCTCACCGGGCCGACGGACTCCTGGCGTTCCATGTGCTCGACGTACTCGAGTCGCTGCTGGAATCAGCGGCCCAGGACCAACCGCTGGACGTGGCGAGCACGGTCGAGCGCGCGGCCGTCGTACCGTTGGGGGCAACACCCGAGTCCGCCTAAGACCCGCTCCCGAGGTTTGCTGCCGGTACGGCTCGGTAGACTGGCACTCGAAACGCAGGAGTGCCAGTCAGGCCGACGGTGGGGAGAGAGGGTGGTGCGCGTGCTGGACGACCGGAAGCTGGACGTGCTCCGAGCCATCGTCGAGGACTACGTCGCCACCCATGAGCCGGTCGGCTCCAAGTCCTTGGTGGACCGGCACAACCTCGGCGTCTCCCCGGCCACGGTCCGCAACGACATGGCCGCGCTGGAGGACGAGGGCTACATCACCCAGCCGCACACCAGCGCCGGCCGGATCCCGACCGATGCCGGCTACCGGCTGTTCGTCGACCGGCTGAGCACGGTCAAGACGCTGTCCGCCGCGGAGAAGAAGGCGATCTCGTCCTTCCTGGCCGGCGCCGTCGACCTGGACGACGTGGTCCGGCGGACCGTCAGGCTGCTCGCGCAGATCACCCGCCAGGTCGCGATCGTGCAGTACCCGACGCTCGCCAGGTCGAGCGTGCGGCATGTCGAGGTAATCACGATGACACCGCGGCGGCTGCTGCTGGTCCTGATCACCAGCACCGGCCGGGTCGAGCAGCGCATCCTGGAGACGACCGAGGATGTCGCCGAGCAGTTGGTCGGAGATCTGCGCTCGCGGCTGAACACCATCCTGACCGGCCAGCGACTGGCCGACGCCGCGACCGCATTGGCCGGCGTACCGGACACCTTCCCGCCGGCCGACCGGCACCTGGTGTCGGCGATGGTGACGACGCTGATCGAGGCGTTCACCGATGAGGGCGAGCAACGCGTCGCGGTCGGCGGCGCGGCCAACCTGACCCGGTACGGCGACGATTTCGAGCGCAACGTGAAGCCGGTGCTGGAGGCGCTCGAGGAGCACGTCATCCTGCTGAAGTTGCTCGGTGAGGCGACCTACCCCCAGACCCTGACGGTCCGGATCGGGCACGAGAACCCGTACGAGGAACTGGCTACCACCTCGGTCGTCGCCACCGGCTACGGCTCGAAGTCGGAGGCGCTGGCCACCCTGGGCATCGTCGGCCCGACCCACATGGACTATCCGAGCACGATGGGTGCGGTTCGCGCCGTGGCCCGCTACGTCAGCCAGCTCCTGGCAGACTCATGAAGATCGAAACCACCACTGTCGCCGACTTTTGGTCTGGAGTATGAGCACCGATTACTACGCGGTCCTGGGCGTCAGCCGTGACGCTTCCGCTGACGAGATCAAGAAGGCCTACCGCAAGCTGGCCAGGCAGTACCACCCGGACGTGAACGACTCCGAGGACGCGCACCACAAGTTCCAGGAGATCGGCCGCGCCTTCCAGGTGCTGAGCGACCCGCAGAAGAAGCAGATCTTCGATCTCGGCGGCGACCCGCTGTCCAGCCCCACCGGTGGTGGGGCGGGCGGCGGTTTCGGCCAGGCGTTCACGTTCACCGACATCATGGACGCGTTCTTCGGCCAGACCGGCGGCGCGACCCGTGGGCCGCGGCCGCGCACCCGGCGCGGTCAGGACGCGCTGATCCCGCTCCGGATCGACCTTGCCGAGGCTGCCTTCGGGACCACGCGTGAGCTGAAGGTGGACACCGCCGTCGTCTGCCCGACGTGTTCCGGCTCTGGCGCCGCGGCCGGATCCGAGCCGGTCACCTGCGACATCTGCCACGGCCGCGGCGAGGTGACGCACACCCAGCGCTCGTTCCTGGGTGAGGTGCGCACCATGCGTCCCTGCCCGAACTGCCGCGGCTTCGGTACGACGATCCCGAACCCGTGCGTGGAGTGTGCCGGCGACGGCCGGGTCCGGTCCCGTCGTACCGTCACGGTGAAGATCCCCGGCGGCGTCGACTCGGGTACCAGGGTGCAGCTGTCCGGCCAGGGCGAGGTCGGCCCCGGCGGCGGCCCGGCCGGCGACCTGTACGTCGAGATCGAGGTCGAGCAGCACGAGATCTTCACCCGCAACGGTGACGACCTGCACTGCACGGTCAAGCTGCCGATGACGGCCGCCGCGCTCGGCACCACGATCGACCTGCCGACGCTGGAGGGCGACCCGACCCCGCTGGAGATCAAGGCCGGCACCCAGTCCGGTACGACCATGACGCTGACCGCCCGGGGTGTCCCGCGGTTGCGGCACGCGGGCCGCGGCGACCTGATCGTGCAGGTGCTGGTGGAGACCCCGACCAAGCTCGACGACGCGCAGTCCGCGTTGCTGAAACAGCTGGCCGAAGCCCGGGGCGAGGAGCGCCCGCAAGGCCAGGTCCAGGCCGCGCACAAGGGGGTCTTCGGCCGCCTGCGCGACGCCTTCGGCGCGCATTAGAAGACGCTGACTGCCCGACGATGGGACTCGCGGTCTTCTTCCTGCCTGAGCTCGGTGGTTCGGAGCTGGTGCTCGACGGACCTGAGGGTCGGCATGCCTCCGTCGTACGCCGGATCGCGCCGGGCGAGCGGATCCGGCTGACCGACGGGCGGGGCGCCTTCGTCGAAGGTCCGGTGACGGCCACCTCCAAGTCAGGCCTCACGATCGACGTCGAGCGGCGCTGGTCCGTGCCGCCGGCAAGGCCCCGGCTGGTCGTCGTACAGGCGTTGCCGAAGGGGGAGCGGGCCGAGCTGGCGGTGGAGATGCTGGCCGAGGTCGGCGCCGACCTGGTGGTCCCGTGGAACGCGGAGCGCAGCCAGTTCCGGTCCAGTCCGGAGCGGGTGGCGAAGACGCTGGCCAAGTGGAGGTCCTGGGCGTTCGAGGCGAGCAAGCAATCCCGCCGGGCCTGGTTCTGCGAAGTGGCCGACCTGGCCTCGACGGCCGAGGTGGCCGCGCTGGTGGGAGCCGCCGGGCTGGCCGCCGTACTGCATGAGGAAGCAACGGTCCCACTGGCCTCGCTGAAAGTCCCGGCCGACGGTGACGTCGTCATCGTGGTCGGGCCAGAGGGTGGGATCTCGCCAGCCGAGCTGGCCGCGTTCGCTGCTCTCGCCGTGGAGCCGGTTCGCCTCGGCGACACCGTGTTGCGAACCTCTACCGCAGGAGTTGCAGCCGCCGCGGCCCTGCTCGCCCAATCTCGCTGGACCTGACTGCTTGAGGAGCGACTGGATGACTTCGACGGACTGGCTCGAATGGCACGCCCGGTACGACGATCAGGACTCGCCGCTCAGCAGACGACTGCAGGCCGTGCAGCGTGGTATCCGCGGTCACCTGGAGGCGCGACCGGACCAGCCGGTGCGGGCGATCAGCGCCTGCGCGGGCCAGGGCCGCGACCTGATCGAGGTGCTGGCCTCCCACCCGGCGCGGGCGACGCGGGCACGATCGACAGCTACCTCGGCGCGGTGCCGGCCGACCTGGTGATCTTCTGCGGGGTCTTCGGCAATATCAGCGACGAGGACATCGCGCGCACAGTCCAGGCCCTGCCGCAGCTGTGTGCGCCGGGCGCGACGGTGATCTGGACCCGCGGGCGGCGGGAGCCGGATCTGCGGCCGTCGATTCGCCGCTGGTTCGGCGAGGCGGGCTTCGCCGAGGTCTCGTTCGACGCTCCTGACGATGTCTCCTGGTCCGTCGGCGTCAACCGGCTGACCACCGACCCATTGCCGCCGGTCCCGGGTCAGCGCCTGTTCACCTTCACCCGCTGACGGCTACCTGACGAAGACAAGCTTGGAGTCGGTGTCGGTGATCGTGCCGTCTACCGCTGAGACCAGGTAGGCCTCGATCAGCCATGATCCGGTGGTCATCTTAGGGGTGAAGGCGAAGGAGGAGAATTTCTGGCCCTCCTTCGTCATCGTGTGGCTGCTGACGGTGGCCTTCGTTGCCAGATTGGTGGCACGCCACTCCACCTGTGCCTCAAAGGCAGCGGCCATCCCCGTCACGGTGACCGGTCCTGACACCACCGCTCCGTTGACCGGCGTGAGGATCCAGACCAGGGCCTGTACGTCGGACGCTGGTTCCCGGCGGACCGGCTGCCGGGCGTCCACGCCGAACAGCGAGGAACTCGGCTGGCCCTGTTCGGTGACCTGGACCGGCACTGTTTCGTCACCCAGAGCGCCCTGCACGGTGTAGACGAGCTGCTGGATCGCCAGGTCGGCGAGATCCGGCTCGAGCTTCTTCTGCGGCAGCGTCTTGAAGTCCACCGTCACGCCGTCGCTCGATCGGGTCACCGAGCTGACCTTCGCGCCGGCCCATGGCGATTGGTAATCCGGGTCGTTCGCCTTCTGCGTGGTCATCACGCGCACTGCTTCTTCGGCAGGCCGGCCCTTGATCCCGATGAAGGTGCGGTACAGCCGCATCCCTGCGCCGGTGTTGTTGCCTACGGTCTTGCCGAGCCAGTAGACCGGGACCGCCTTCACAGCCGGGGTCTCCCGCGTACCTCGAGCGGAGGGCTTCACCGTCGGTGAACCGGTCGCAGAGCTCGGGCTGCTGTTGGACGGCTGTTGCGACTTCGGCGCTGCCGTGGAGCCGGTGGCCGTGGTGATAGCGGGCCCAGTGCCCCCGACGTCGCCGGCCTTGTTGGTGTCGTCGGTGAGCACGGTAAAAACGCCGATGGCCGCGGCGGTACCGACCGCAGCGGCGCCGACGGTCACAACCCACGGGCGCCGGCTGATCGGCTTCCGCTTCCGGACCTGGGCCTGGATCTTGGGCAGGCCGTCGGCCGGCTCGGTCTTGGCCGCCTCGTTCGCGAGCGCTCGACGCATCAGCTCGTCGAAGCGGTCGGGCTGCTGGTCGCTCATATGCTCTGCTCCAGGACGTGTCGAAGCGACTTCGTCGCCCGCGCGGCGTGACTCTTCACGGATCCGCGGCTGATCCCCATCGCCTCCGCGATCTCCGCCTCGGATAAGTCCCCGTAGTACCGCAGCACCATCACGGTGCGTTGCTTCTCGGGCAGGCTGCGCATCGCCTCGATCACCCGATCGGTCTCGGCGGTCCGCAGCACGACCTGTTCGGCGCTGGGCACGTCGGGCAGCGAGCGCGGCATGTGCTTGTCAACGACCACCAGGTGCCGCTGCCGAGAACGGCACCGGTTCACCACCGCGGTGCGTAGATAGGCCAGCGCCTTGTGGGGGTCGCGCAGCCGGTGCCAGCGCCCGTGCATCGCCACGAAGGCGTCCTGCACAATCTCCTCCGCCGCACCGCTGTCACGCAACAGAAGGACGCCGAGGCGGACTAGCGACGTGTAATGCGCCGCATAGATAGCCGTCAGCGCCTCGTCTGCATCCCACGAGGACTCATGTGCCACGCACTCTATGTACACCACCGCCGGTTGCCCCACGCCGAAGAGACGCCTAGGTCCGCCATCGGGTTGACAACCTCGGTCCGCCCCTTGGACCGCACCGGAATGGTCGCCTTGGAGGCGAGCTGAGGCTGATCCGGGTTTATCGGGTGAGGCTGTCGGGTGAGGCGGCTAGCATGGGCTGGACACGAACACCCGGCGTCAGGAGGAAAGGCTGTCCAGGCCACGTAGTATCGAGTCGTCGCACACCGAAGCGACGCGCGCTGCCAGCAGCGCACCGACGGCATCCCACAAGATCGTCGTGCCGAACAGCATCGACATGGTGGCACTGCTCGGGGCCAGGGACGAGTTCCTCC
>JAWWOY010000090.1:0-4863 GCA_033851195.1 Kribbellaceae bacterium
GCGTGACCGGAACAACCTCGCCGGGGAAGCTGGAGAGGTTGCGCCAGAAGACCTCGCCGGTCTTACCGGGCTGGTCGGACGCCCCGACCAGCGCGATGCGCCGCGGCGCGAACACCGCGGTCAGGTCGCCAGTCAGCAGAGGCATCCCGCGCTCTCGCCATGGGTGAAGGTACGGCGCAGTTCCTCCGGCGCGAACTCCGAGCGGCGCACCCCGAGCGGATCGACGGCCCGGAGCGCGGCGATCTCAGCCGCACTCGGCAGCGGTACGGGCCGCAGATCCGCGGCCACTCGCAGTTCGAACCCGGTCGCGGCCCTGACCTGCTCGACGCTGACATCCGGGAACACCTGGCGGAGCCGAGCCTGCCCGTCCCTGTCGTAGTCGAAGACGCCAAGCTCTGTCACCAGCCACTCAGGACCACCGCCGCTGAATCCGAGCTCGGCGCGAGTCAAGCCTGGAGTGCGGTGACCCATGTCGGTGACGAAGTCGCAGCACTCGACGAGGGCCCGGCCCGACCGGTGCCGCGTCGTCCACAGCGTGAGGTGCCCGATGGTCGCGGCCAGGTTGCAGCCACCGCCGCCACCGCCGAGCTTGACCTTCGGCCGGCCAGGTGGACCGATGGCCGTCACGTTGGTGTTGCCGTAGGCATCGATCTGGCCGCCGGACAGGAACATCCGGTCGACGTCACCGCGCAGCGCCGCGTCGAAGAACTCCTCGAACCGCATCCGGTACGACGCGTCGCGCTGCAGGCTGAGGTCGTTGCCGGTCGGCGGGATGAACGGCGGATCCGGGTTGACCGCGTAGGTGGCACCCTCGACGAGCAGCATGTCCCGCGCGGAGGTGTGCCTGGCCACGTGCATCGCCACCTGGGCGCAGGGACTGCCGAAGCCGTGGAAGACCACCTCGCGGTCGCGGACGGTCCGGGCGAGGGCGACGACGAACCACTCGTCGATCGAAAAGTTCACCTGAACAGCTCCTTCCACGCATCAGTCGAGGCGGACCAGTTGCCGAGGGCGGCCAGCCGTTCTTCACCGATGACCTTGCGATAGGCCTCCTCAGTCGGCGTACCGGTGACATGGCGGTCCAGGTAGGCGGCCAGGTCGGCTTCGCCAGCGGTCGCCGCGCGGACGTACTGCGCCAGATGCGGCCGGTCATAGGCATAAGCCGGGTAGCAGGAGCCGGGGTGAGCGCCGTACGGCACCTCGGCGACCGCAGTCACCAGGTGGCCCGGAATGGTGACACCCGCGTCGGCCACCTCCGCCATGGAGGCGATGCGCTCGACGGTCGCGACGACGTTGCGGGAGGCAGCGGCGAAACGCTCGTCGAGCACGTATGGCTGGTCCAGGTGGAGGTTGCCCCGCCGGTCCCCGAGTGGCGCGTGGATGAGCGCGACGTCGGGACGCAACGGTGGTACGACGACCAGCGTCTCGCCCGTGAACGGACAGGTCACCTCGCCGTACTCGGGGTGCAGACGCCGGATGTCGGAGCCCTTCACCCCGCGCACCGGGATGAACGGGAGGCCGAACTCGGCAGCCCGCAGTTGGGCGAGGATGGTCCCGCAACAGCTCTCGCGAACCTCGATCGCCCCGGTCTGCGCCGCTCGACGGTAGGCGGGTGCGAGCCCGAGGTCCTGTTCGAAGCCGACATAGCTCTCCTCGCAAACCGCGATCGACCCTGCGGCCACAAGCAGGTCGACGTCGATACCGTGCGCCGAGCCGACAACGTGCAGACCGTGCCGGCCCTGCCGGATGAGCTCGCGGACCAGGGCCATCGGCAGCCGGGCGGACAGTCCGCCGCCGAGAGCGACGAGCGCCCCGTCGGTCACGGCCCCAGCCGCCCGGTCGAGGTCGACGAGCTTGTCCGGGTCGAGATGGAAGGTCATCGCGGTCTCCTACTGGGCCGTCATGCCGCCGTCGGCGGTCACGATCGAGCCGGTCAGGAAGGAGGCCTCGTCGCTGGCGAGGAACAGCGCCACCCGGGCGATCTCCTCCGGCGTGCCCAGCCGTCCGATCGGGTACTTGACCACCGTCTTGGCCAGGCCCGCCTCGAGGTCACCATCACCGCGGGCGCGGAGCATCGGCTCCATCAGCGGCGTGAAGACCGTGCCCGGGCAGATGGCGTTGACCCGGATCCGACGGCCGGCAAGGTCGATCGCCATCGAACGCGTCAGGGCGACGACCGCTCCTTTCGCCGCGCAGTAGGCGGCGAAGTTCGGTACCGCTACCAGGCCGGCCACGGACCCCTGGTTGACGATCGCGCCGCCGCCGGCCGCCGCGAGGTGCGGGACCGCTGCGCGCGAGCACAAGAAGGTGCCCTTGGCATTGACCGCGAAGCAGCGGTCCCAGTCATCCTCAGTCGCGTCGGCGACCGAGCCCGTGCTGTTGACGCCGGCGTTGTTGTAAAGCACATCGAGCCGTCCGAGCTCACCCACAGCACGGGCGACCGCGGACCCCACCTCTGCGGCCACCGCGACGTTCGCTGTGAGCGCCAATGCCCGGCCGCCGTCGGCCGCGATCTTGGCTACCGTCTCCTCGGCGGCTTCAGCGACGAGGTCGACCACCGCCACCGCTGCGCCCTCGGCAGCGAACAGTTCCGCCGCGGCCCGGCCGATCCCCGAGCCGGCGCCGGTGATCAGCGCCACCTTGTCGTGAAGTCTTCCTGTCATGTCCGTCTATCCCTTCATCCGCTGCTCAGAGGGCGGTCCAGCCCCCGTCGAGGACCAGGGCGTGGCCGGTCAGGTAGACGAGCCGGTCGGAGGCGAGCAGCGCGATGGCCTCCGCGACCTCGTCGGGTTGGGCCACCCGGCCCATCGGGATGTTCGACTCCACCTCGGCACGAAGCTCCGGCCGGTCGAGGCGCCATTTCGTCATCGGTGTCTCGACCATGCCCGGGCAGACCGCGTTGGCCCGGATGCCCCAGGCGGCGTAGTCGACCGCCAGGGACTTGGTGAACATCACCGCCGCGCCCTTGGAGGTGGTGTAGGCGCACCGGCCGGGGAAGGCGACCAGCCCGGCCACCGACGCCACGGTGATCACATGACCGTTGCCCTGCGCAATCATTGTCGGCAGCACCGTCCGGGTGCACAGGAACGGTCCCCGGACGTTGACCGCCTGCACCCGGTCCCACTCCTCGATCGGCGTCAGGTGGCAGACCGTCGCCTCAGCCGACCCGGTGATACCGGCGTTGTTCACCAGTACGTCGATGCGGCCGAAGGTGTCGAGGATCTGCGCGAACGCCGACTCGACGGCGTACTGGTCGGTGACGTCGACGCCCAGCGCAAGCTTGGCGTCCCCGGTCGTCGTATCGCTCAGGTCGAGGACGGCGACGCGGAGGCCTTCGGCCGCGAGCCGCGCCACGGTGGCGCGGCCGATGCCTGACGCGCCGCCGGTGACGACCGCGACCCGGCCCTCGCTCATTGCGTCCAACTGTTCGGCAGCCATGATTCAGGCATCGTTCAGGCCGGTACCGCCGCGTCCCGCGCACTGGCAGTCGCGGCCTGGGCGGCAAGCAGGATCGGTTCGTAGACGGGCGCGTACGGCGGGGCGTAGGACAGGTCGAGGGCGAGCAGGTCCTCGACGGCAAAGCCGGCCTGCAGAGCCACGGCCACGACGTCGACGCGTTTCGCCACGCCCTCGCCGCTGCCGACCAGTTGTGCGCCGAGCAACCGCCCGCCGCTCTCGTGCACCAGTCGGACGCTCACCGGCTCGGCACCCGGGTAGTACTTGGCGCGGGATCTGCCGAGCGCATCGGTGGCGACCGCGCGCAGTCCCTCCGCGTTGGCTTCAGCAAGCGTCAGCCCCGTACAGGCGACCGCGAGATCGAACACCTTGACGACCGCGGTTCCGACGATCCCCGGGAAGCGGGCGTCGCCACCCGCGGCGACGGTGCCGGCGACCCGTCCGGTCTTGTTCGCCGCGGGGCCTAGCGGCACGAAGGCGGGCCGGCCGATTACGTGGTGGTACGGCGCGATGCAGTCGCCGGCGGCGAGAACATCCGGGAGGGAGGTATGCATCCGATCGTCCACCAGCAGCGCGCCGCCCGGACCGGTGACTGCACCCGCCTCCGCGGCGACGCTCGCGGTCGGACGTACGCCCGCGGCGACCACCACGGCGTCGACTGTGACGACCTTTCCGTCGATCAGCGCGTCGAGGCCGTCGGCAGTACTGCGTATTCCGTCGACGCGGGCACCGAGACGCAGGTCCACGCCGTGGCGGCGTACCTCCTCCTCGACCAGCGCGGCGATCGGCGGGTCGAGGTTGGGCATCACCCTGGGCAGCGCCTCCGCCAAGGTGACGATCACCCCACGGTCGACCAGTGCCTCCGCCATCTCCAGACCGACGTAGCCGGCACCGACGACGAGGGCGCGGCCGATGTGTCCTGCGTCGAGGAGGCTGCGCAGGCTGATCGCGTCCTCCAGCGTGCGCACGGTGAAGACGTGATCGTTGTCGAGCCCCGGAATCGGGGGTAGCGACGGGCTCCCTCCGGCGGCGACGATCAGCCGCTGATAGCCGAGCCGACGCTCGTGGCCGTCCTCGCGGTAGTGGATGAGGTGCCTGTCCGGCTCCAGCCTCGACGCCCGCGTTTGCAGGCGCAGGTCGATCCGGCGCTGCTCGCGGAAGAACGCCGGCGGGTAGGCGAGCAAGGCGTCGGCGCGGGCCACAGTGCCACCGAGGTAGTAGGGCAGGCCACACATGCCGTACGCCGCATAGCCGCCAGCCTCGAGCACCACGATCTCGAGCGCGGGGTCGACCCGCCGGGCAGCGGACGCGGCGGACATCCCGGCCGCACCGCCGCCGACCACTACCAGTCGCTGGCGCATATCACAACACACCTCCCTGACTGGCTCGAACGCTAGGTACGTGACG
>JAWWOY010000101.1:0-3488 GCA_033851195.1 Kribbellaceae bacterium
GGACCGCGGCCAGCATCGCCTCGTACATGGTCCAGATGTAGGTGTAGAACCGCGCCCCGACGTCCTGGATGTCGAACACCACGGTCTCGACACCCGACTTCGTATAGAGCGTGGCCAGCTTGTCGGCCGCCGCGCCGTACGCGTCATACACCATGACTCCGGTCCGCGGATCGACGTGATCGCCCTCGGAGCCGCCGGCCTGCGCACTGCCGCGGAACCCGTGCTCGGGCCCGAAGACAGCGACGATGTTCACCTGCCCGGACGCGTGCATCGTGTCGACGACGTGGTTGAGGTCGTTCAGGATGCCGGTCGGATTGCTGATCACGCCGACCTTCTGGCCCGCGAGAGCCTTCCAGCCGGAATCGGCCAACGCCTGGGCGCCGGTCACGACTCCCTTGCTCTCACCCTTGCTCCCAACATGGCTTCCAGCGGCGGCCGAAGCGGTCTGTACGTCGACCAGCCGGGCGGCAGCGAGCGCTCCGGCGCCGGCCAGCAGGCTGCGTCGCTTCATCGGGGTCCCCTTCATCCTGGTCACCAGCTGAGTCCGTGGCCGAACGGGTAGAGCGGCAGTGCCGGTTGGCCCGCGGCCGGGATGTCGACCGGCAGTTTGCCCGTCGGCTTGATCTCGCCGTACAGCACCTTGGTCAGCGACTCCATCGATACTCCTGCAGAGGAATAAGTCGCAAGATATGTCGGCGCCTGGTCGAAGTAGGCGATGTCGTACGGGTCGCGCACCGCCACCACGATCACCGTTTTGCCGGTGGCGAGCAGATCCTTGACCAGCTTCTGCTGCTTGGCCAGCTTGTCGGTCACCTTGGTGTCCCAGGCCTTCTGGGTGAGCACCACGGTCACGTCGTTGGCCAGGGCCTTCGTTACCGCGTTGGCGATGGTCGCATCTGACGGCGCCGCTCCGGTCTGGGCGACTGTGGTGGTCGCGCCGCGCTTGGTCAGGCTGGCCGCCAGCGACTGAGTGGTGGTGACTCCCCAGCCGGTGACCAGGATCGACCTGGGGGCGTTGCTGAGCGGCACTGTCTTGGTGTCGTTCTTGACCAGGGTGACGCTCTTGTCAACGATCTGCTGCGCCGTGGCCAGGCTGGCCGGCGTACCGACGGTAGTGGCGACCTCGGCCGGGTCGACGAACGGATGGGTGAGCACTCCACGCTTGAGCTTGAGCAGCAGGATGCGCAGCACGCTCTCGTCGATCCGACGCTCACTGATCCGGCCCGACTTCACCGCATCCACTACGGCCTTGAACTGGACGTCCGGCGCGGGCGGCAGCAGCAACTGGTCCGCACCAGCCTCGATCGCCCGGACTGCCACCTCGGCGTCGCCGTACTTGGCCCTGACCGCAGCCATCTCGAGTCCGTCGGTGACGACCAGGCCTTTGAAGCCCAGCTCATCGCGCAGTACGCCGGTCAGGATCGGCTTGCTCAACGTGGCCGGGTCACCCGACGGATCGAGCGACGGCACCACGATGTGCGCGGTCATGATCGAGTCGATGCCGGCCTTGATCGCGGCCTTGAAAGAAGGCGCGTCGATCGTGTTCCACTGCTCTCGGGTGTGGTTGATCGTCGGCAGCGAGTTGTGGCTGTCGTCGACGGTGTCACCGTGGCCGGGGAAGTGCTTCGCGGTGGCGATGATCTGCGCGTCCTGCTGGTAGCCCTGCACTTGGGCCACGGTCAGGTCCGCCACCAGCTTCGGGTCGGAGGAGAACGAGCGGACCCCGATCACCGGGTTCAGCGCGTTCACGTTCACATCGGCGACCGGGGCGTAGTCCTGCCGGATGCCCATCGCCTTCAGTTCGCGTCCGGTGATACCCGCCGCGGTGCGTGCGTCGGCGACACTGCGGGCAGCGCCGTGTGCCATACCTCCGCCGAACTGCGTGGCCGGCGGCCCGATCCGTACGACGATGCCCTGCTCCTGGTCGGTCGCGATCGTCAGCGGCAGGTGCAGGCCGGTCCCGACCGCCGCGTTCTGCAACTGGTTCGAGTACGTGGCCAACTGAGTCGGGTTCTGCACGTTGTCGCGGCCGTTGAAGTAGATCCAGCCGCCCGGCTTGTACTTGGCGACCACCTCGGCCGGCGTCGCGACGCCGTACAAGGCGGTGTTGCGGGGATCAGGCTTGGCGGCGTCCGGTCCGTAGGCGAACAGGACGAACAACTGCCCGATCTTGTCCTCCAGCGACATCCCCTGCATAGCTTGGTTGGCCTGCTGCAGGGTGGTGATTGCCGGTACGGCGGCGCTGTCCCAGGCGTCGGATCCGAGTGGTGGAGCGCTGGTGGCGACGGACGGCGCCACGGCAGCGGCCGAGACGGTGGCGGTCAAGGTGGCGAGTGCGAAGCGACGCAAGACGGACATGACCGACCCCCAGTAATTGACTTACGATTCGGGCCCCCAGCCACGAAAGTTACCCACGTCCCCAGGCCTGGTCAAGGGGAACGGTGGAAAGGCCGACCGCCTGGTGGACTGAGGGCCAAGACTTCAGTACGGCGAGCAGCACGCTGTTCTGTTCGGTGGCGAGGGCTTCGGCGTGGGCATCCGCCAGTACGTCGGCAATGCGAACCCGGGCGCCGGTCGACGTGGAACGGACGGCCGCTTCGACCATGGCGACGCTGACGACGTTGGCGTGCACCTCCGACTGCGGCGGGCCGTCCCCGCGGACCGCTCGCACGAACTCGGCCAGAGATCCGGCCGTCTGCTCCGGCTCGTCTCCGAGGGACACCTGCAACGCCTGACCGGAGGCAAGCTCGGCCTCCGGCGCGTTGTCGCCGTCCCACAACGCGGTGCCGGCGTCACAGGTCGCCCGCCAGCGACCGTTCCAGGAGGTCTCCAGCCCAGGGGCGCACCAACTGCCCGTGAAGGCGAAGCGCGCACCTCCTTCGAAGGTGAAGATCACGTCGGCGGCGGCATTCCCGTCGAACCAGCTCCAGGCCGGGTTGTAGGACTCGCAGTAGACCGACACCGGCTCGGCACCGATGAGCTTCCGGGCAAGGTCGAACTGGTGGATCGCCATGTCGACGAGCAACGGCTCCGCCATCCGCTCCCGGAATCCGCCGAACCGGGGCGCCTTGAAGAACTCGCACGACAACGATCCGACCTGCCCGAGCTCGGCCAACTGCCGACCGAAGGCGGCAACGGCGCGGAAGTATCGGCGGGACTGCGACACCATCAGCAGTTGCCCACTCGCCTCCGAGGCGGCCGCCATCGACAGGCACTCGCGCACCGACTCGGCCAATGGCTTCTCGCAGAGCACCGGCAGACCGCGCAGCAAAGCGCCGATGGTGACCTCAGGATGGGCGGCCGGGACGGTCACGTCGACCACCGCTTCCGCGCCGGTCCGAACGGCCAGCTCGTCCACCGACGCCGCGACCGGGACGTCGGCATACCCGTGCTCGTCCGCGGCGGCCCGGGCCAGCCGGATGTCGAGATCGACCACGCCGACCAGTACCACGTCCGGGTTCTGGCCGATGGTCCGCAACCAAGCCCGG
>JAWWOY010000146.1:0-7155 GCA_033851195.1 Kribbellaceae bacterium
GAGATGATCGCCAGCACCTCGTTGTTCTGCAGGACCCGGTCGATCCGCGCCTTCTCGACGTTCAGGATCTTGCCCCGGATCGGCAGGATCGCCTGGTACTTCGGATCCCGGCCACCCTTCGCGGAGCCACCGGCCGAGTCACCCTCGACGATGTAGACCTCGCACTCCTCCGGGTTCGTCGACTGGCAGTCGGACAGCTTGCCCGGCAGCCCGCCGCCGCCCAGCAGGCCCTTGCGGTTGCGGGCCAGGTCGCGCGCCTTGCGGGCCGCGATCCGGGCACTCGCCGCCGCGGTGGCCTTGCGGATGATCTCGCGGCCCTCCTGCGGGTTCTGCTCGAACCAGGCACCGAGGCGGTCGTTGACGACCTTCTGGACGAAGCCCTTCACCTCGGTGTTGCCGAGCTTGGTCTTCGTCTGGCCCTCGAACTGGGGCTCGCCGAGCTTCACCGAGACGATCGCGGTCAGACCTTCGCGGACGTCGTCGCCGGTGAGCCGGTCCTCTTTCCGCTTGATCATGCCTTGGTCCTCGGCGAACGAGTTGACCAGCGTGGTGAGCGCCGCGCGGAAGCCCTCCTCGTGGGTACCGCCCTCGTGCGTGTTGATCGTGTTGGCGAAGGTGTGCACCGATTCCTGGAACGAACTGCTCCACTGCATCGCCACCTCGAGGCTGAGGCTGTCCTCGCCCTGCGCCGCCTCGAAGGCGATCACATCGCGGTGCACGATCTCGCGGGTGCCGGTCAGGTACTTGACGTAGTCGACCAGGCCGTCGTCGTACTTGAAGGCCTGCTCGACCGGCTGACCGTCCTCGCCGATACTCTCCGGCCGCTCGTCGCGGATGATGATCTCCAGGCCCTTGTTCAGGAAGGCCATCTCGCGGAACCGGTTGGACAGCGTCTCGTACGAGTACGTCGTCGTCTCGAAGACGTCCGGGCTAGCCCAGAAGGTGATGGTGGTGCCGTGCTCGTCGGACGGGCCGACCTCGGCCAGGTCCTCGTCGGGAACGCCGACGCTGAACGACTGGGTGTAGGCCTTGCCGTTCTGCTTCACGTCGACCTTGAGCCGGCTGGACAGTGCGTTCACCACGGAGACGCCGACGCCGTGCAGGCCCCCGGACACCTTGTACCCGCCACCGCCGAACTTGCCGCCGGCGTGCAGCACGGTCAGCACGACCGTGACCGCGGGCTTCCCCTCGGACTCGACGATGCCGACCGGGATACCGCGGCCGTTGTCGATCACCTCGATCCCGCCGTCGGCGCGCAACGTGACGATGATCTTGTCGCAGTAGCCGGCGAGTGCCTCGTCCACCGCGTTGTCGACCACCTCCTGGACCAAGTGGTGCAGGCCACGCTCACCGGTGGATCCGATGTACATACCCGGGCGCTTCCGGACCGCGTCGAGGCCCTCGAGCACCTGGATCGCGCTGGCGTCGTACTCGGTACTGACGGCGCCTGATTTGTGCAGGACAGATTCCGGTACGACGGTGCCGGCGATGTCGGGGGCGGTGCTTGTTTCGGTCTCGGTCGGCTCGTCGGTCACCGGCTGTTGTCCTCCTCGGACCCCGCTGAGCGGGGCATCGATTCACAGTGGAGGCCGCCCATACTGTGGATACCAGCGGTACGGCCCTCTCAACTCCTCCATCTTACCTGTCGGGTGAAGCAGAACCTGCCATGAGGCGGCAGTAATTGTGGATAGGGCGTGTTTTCGGACTCCTGGTCATGTCCCCCCACGCGGGGTGGGGGCTCCGAAAGCGCTCATGGCGCTCAGTGGCTTCTGATCAGGTTGCGGTCGATCTGTCTGACGGACGAGACCCGGTGCGCCGGACCCGTAGCCCCTTAGGATCTGCGCCGTGGAGAGTCTCGACGACGTCATCGACGCCATGATCGCCGACCGGGTGATCCATCGGCACCGGCGGAAGTGGCTGATCGCCATCGCTCTCGTGGTGGTCCTGGCCCTGGTCATCCTGGTCACCGGTGGCTGGAAAGAGAAGAAGGGGCGCAAGGTCGACACGGTGCAGGCGCCGATCACTTTGCCGGCCGGCCGGTTCGAGTTCGGCATCAGCAGCGCCAGGATCATCCGCACCAAGAAGACGACCTATGACCCGGCCAAGGCCAGCCTCGAGGTGTCGATGGACGTGAAGAACATCGACAACGAGACGAAGGAGAGCGTCGTGATGTCTGGCGACCTGCTCCAGATCGTGCCCGACCCGGACCTGATCAAGACGAACGGCAAGGAGCCGATCAAGTCCAACGGTGCGAGCTGCCACGGCCAGATCAGCTACGTCTTCGTCTACGGCCTGCCGGCGCAGTCCTGCACCGTCAAGTTCGACGTACCGGCCAACTTCTCCGCCAAGGAGGTCGAGGTCGGTGTGCTGGCCGAGCAGTTCACTTCGGACGACACGCTGACCGGGGCGTCCGGAGACCCGTACTGGCAAAGCGCAACACCACAGGCCGTGGTGCGGGTGCCGACCACGATCGAGGAGGTCAAGTGAGGCTCTATCGGCCCGCGACCGTGCTGGTCGGCATCCTCTTCGTGTTGCTGGGCGGTGTGGCCCGGCTGGGTGAGCCCGACCATGTGTACGACAAGACGTCCAGAGAAGTGGTGCACGGCACCGTCGGGCAGGAGCTCAGGTACGGCGACTCGACCGTGACCGTGTCCCGGGTCAAGTTCGCCAAGACCTTCCTCGCGCACGCCGACGACAACGCAGAGAAGGCCGTCACGACCGAGGGAGTCTTCGTCGCCGTCGAGTACGACGCGAGCAGAGGGCCGGCGGACCCGGACGGCAACGAGGTGTCGCTGACCGCCGACGGTGGCACCGAGTACCACCCGGTGAGCGAGGGCATCAATACCGGCATCATGTTCCCCGCGAACGGCTTCGCCCAGTCCGGCTCGTTCGTGTTCGAAGTGAACCCCAGCGACCTGGTGGGGCTGACCTTCCACGTCACCACCATCCAGTTCTGGACCGTGCTGACGCAGGACCTCGCCTTCGACCTCGCCATACCGAGTGAAGAGATCGCCCAGCGCCAGGTGGACGGCGCCGGCAAGGAGTATCTGATGCCAAAGTCGGTTACCCGGGTGGCCTCATGACGGCGAACAACGTGCTCGTCCGCCGGATCTCGCAGGTGGCTCTACTCCTCGTCCTGCTGTCGCTCAGTGCCTACCTGCTGCTGAGGACCTATCTGGGCAACGAAGAGCAGCGATACAACACCGGCACCGTCACCGAGGTAGTGGGCCGTGGGCCCGTCGAGATCGGGCACATCAAGTGGAAACTCGACTCGATGCAGGCCTACACCAGGCTCGTCGACGAGGAGAAGAAGCCGATCGACGTCGACGTGCCGGCCGGCGCCATGATCATCCTGGTCAAGATCTCCATCACGCCGCTGGACGGGCTGAAGATCAACAACGGCTTCAGCTGCGAAGCGCTGCTGCGCGACGACCGTGGCAATACCTGGGAGAAGCAGGACGCCTTCGGCCTCCCCCTGCCGACCTTCTGCGCCGACAACGACCACCCGATCGAACGCAACCACCCGGCGCAGATCGCTCAGGTTTACGTGGTCCCGAAGTCGGCAGTGCCGCACCTGGTCGGGATCACCGCCGAGTATCTGCAGGACTACCGTCGGGTCCTACTGACCTGGTGAACTGTGGCTGGTCGTTCGGCTGGTCGTTCGGCTGGTCGTTGTTCAGACACCGGCCGGCTGCGCCTGCTGCGCAGGCTGGTCCGCCTGCTTCTTCTGCGCGGCCTCGGCCTGCTCGGCCCGGCGCTCGGCTCCGACTGAGATGCACTGGTCGAAAGCGGCTGCCAGCAAGGCGATCCTGAGCGGTTCGAAGATCACGTCCTGGACCGTACCGGCGATCTGAGCGTTCATCAGGCCCCACTGCTGGCCATGCACACCGATCAGCCGTTGGAGCAGTATGAATGTCCAGTGGCCGCCGAGACTCCACAGCGTGTAGACCAGACACACCACGCCGAGGAAGACCGGCCCGACCCGGACCAGCAACCGGAAGGCGTTGAGCGTCGGGTAGAACTTCTCCCGCAGGCCACCCAGGACCAGGTTCGGTGCCTTGTTGGTCAGCGCCACGAATCGGCTCGTCTCGGCCGGTGCGCCGAGGCTGCCGAGCTTTTCCAGCCTGGTGCCGCTGAACACCCCGCCGCTGGACAGCACCCGGTGGCCGAAGACGACGGTCGTGATGGCGAGCCAGGTCAGGGGCTCACCGACGCCCAGTTTGAACAACGGCCAGAGCGTCTCCCAGAAGATGCCCCAGAGGAACTCGAGGCCGGCCGGGATCGGGATGTGGATGCCGGCGAACCAGTCCTTCAACCCACCCCACCAGTCGACGGAGAAATACCAGAAATTCCGCCCCTTGAACCAGTTCTTGAACGTCGACACTGCGTGCGGCGTGACCACCACCGCCAGCAACAGGAAGAAGGCCTCGGCCCAGACCTGGAGGAACTTCGTCGGACGGCTCGGCCACCGGTCGTCGACGGCCTCGATCACCCGCCGCAGCACCAGCAGGATGACGATCGCCGGCAAGTAGGCCTTCCAGCCGCCACCGGCGAGATTGAAGAAACTCGAGCCCGGCCCGGTGCCGCGGACAACCAGGTTGCTGATATTCAGCTCCGTGATCGTATTGTTCAGGAAGCCCCACGCGGACCAGACCGCGACCAACGGGAGCATCGTGAGCGACAGAAGCTCCAGCAGCCCCTTCTCGGTCGGGTCGGTGGTTTCCTCGTGCTCCTCGCTGGCCGCGTCGCGCCAGCGGTAGAGGGAACTGGCACAGGTTCGGATCATCCCGACGGTCGCGGCGATCTGGATCAGTACGCCGGCCGAGAAGACGCCGACGCCCAGACTCTGATGCTGATGGGCGGCGAGCCAGACGGCGGCAGTGATCGAGGCCCGGAAGCCGACAAAGCCGGCCAGGAACCAGGTAGTCAACGGCAACAGGTTGCGCCACCAGAGGCGGAACGAGTCGGCGATCAGGCGGAGGGATTCGGCAAAGCCGTCGGCAAGCGTGCGCATCGCGCCCGATCCTAAGTGATGTGACGGGTCTCTCGACCAGGTCGACTCAGCCGTAGGTGTCGCGGGGGCCCCGGCCGCCTCGGACGGTGCGGGGACCCTTGCGCCAGGTCGGGGCATTGGGGCCTTGGACGTTAACCCTGGTTACCGTGCCGTCACCCAGTTCGGCGTTCAATCGGCGGACCAGTTCAGGCGCGAGCAGTCGGACCTGCGTCGCCCAGGCGGTCGAGTCGGTCCGCACGGTGAGCTCGGTGTCGGTATAGCTCTCCGGCTTGCAGTGCTGAGCCACCTCCGCGCCCACGATGGACGGCCAACGGGTCATCACGCCGTGCACCGCTACGTCGACCTCCCAGCCCTGGTCCCGCATCAACCGCCCGAGAGCCGAGGTCAGCAGCTGTGGATCACGGTCGTCCGGCCGGGCGCCGCTGCTGAGCGGGTCACTGGACCGGCGCCGACGGATTTTCCGGACCGGTTTGGCGGGGCTATTGCCTTTCATGCCTTTCAGCCGACCAGCAACCGAGCGCGCCAGATCTAGGCCCTGCTTGTCGTGCTCAGCCTCTTTCGCCTGCTCCAGGGCTGGATTCGGTTGTTCTTCGTCGCCGCCGAACTCGCTCTTGAAACCGCTCTCAGAGGAATTCCGGGGTTCTCGCCCCATCGGCAGTTCCGGCTCGACCCGTTTGGGCCCGGGCCGGGCAGCCGGTTCGGTGCGTTCGGGCACCGGCTGGGCGCCGAATCCGCCGAGCTGGTCGGCATCCGGGCGGAGATCCCCGTCCTCAGGCACGGCGTACCGTTCCGTCGCCTACGTCGAACCGCGCGCCACTCAGTTCCGCCGGTACGTCGGCTCCGACCGCGGCCGTGACCAGGACCTGCTCAGCCGGCCCGACGAGCTCGGCCAGCCGGTCGCGGCGCTGGGTGTCCAACTCGGCGAAGACGTCGTCCAGGATCAGCACCGGCTCACCCCCGTCCGACCGCAGCAACTCGTACGACGCCAACCGCAGTGCGAGTGCGAAGGACCACGACTCACCGTGACTGGCGTACCCCTTCGCAGGCAAGTCCCCGAGGCCCAGCACCACGTCGTCGCGATGCGGCCCGACCAGCGAGACCCCCCGCTCAAGCTCGTCCGACCGCTTCGCTCCGACGGCGGCCAGCAGCACCTCGGCGAGCTGCTCCCGACTGGTCACGCCGGGCTCCAACGGGACCGACGACTTGTACTCGAGCCGGGCATTACCCTTGCCTCGGGCAACAGCGTCGTACGAGCTGGAGACCAACGGGCGAAGGGATTCCAGCAGCTCGAGCCGGGTGGCCAGCAGTTCCGAGCCGACGCGGGCGAGGTGCGAGTCCCAAACCTCGAGGGTGCGGAGTTGCCCTTCGGCGGCACCGCCGGAGCGGTTCTGCCGGCGGGCCATCGAGGCGCTCCGGAGCAGCGAGTTGCGCTGCTTCAGGACCCGGTCGTAGTCCTGCCGTACGCCGGCCATCCGGGGTGACCGGAGGGTGAGCAACTCGTCCAGGAACCGGCGGCGTTCGGACGGGTCGCCCTTCACCAGCGCCAGATCCTCCGGCGCGAACAGCACCGTGCGGAGCAATCCGAGCACTTCCCGGGGCCGGGGGACCGGGGAACGGTTCAGCCGGGCCCGATTTGCCCTGCCAGGATTGATTTCAAGCTCGACCACCAGATCGCGCTCTTGGTCGCTGCGGATCTCGGTCCGCACGATCGCGCGCTGCGCGCCCATCCGGACCAGCGGCGCGTCATTGGCGACCCGGTGCGAACCGAGCGTCGCGGTGTAGTGGATCGCCTCGACCAGATTGGTCTTGCCCTGGCCATTGGGACCGACGAAAGCAGTCACCCCCGCTTCGAGCGGGACCTCCGCCTCCGGGTACGAGCGGAAGTCGACCAGTTCGAGCGCGGTGACGTACACCTGGGTTCCCTTGGCTGTTTGGCGGACGGGCGGGAACTCAGCTCGCGCCGGGGTGCCCCTTCGGGGGCGTCGCGTACGACGGGTCCTCGGCACCCTTGACCGCGTGGCCGCCGAACTGGTTCCGCATCGCCGCAATCGCCTTCATCGCCGGGGAGTCGTCCTGCCGGGAGGCGAACCGGGCGAACAGCGCCGCCGCGATGGCCGGCACCGGGACGGCGTTGTCGATCG
>JAWWOY010000192.1:0-5678 GCA_033851195.1 Kribbellaceae bacterium
CACGGACTCGAAGCAGCCACTGTGCGCACCGTGGCGGCGAGAGCAAGGGTCTCGCTGGCCCAGGTGCAGTACTACTTCCACAGCAAGGACGAGTTGGTCGCCGCCGCATTCCAGCATGTCATCCAGACTTTCGACACCAAACTGGCCACGGTCGACATCTCCGGCCCGCCCCGCAAGGTACTGCGCGCCCTGCTGGAGATGTGGCTGCCGCTGGATGAGGCTCGAGCCCGAGACGCGCGGGTCCGGCTGGCCTTCAGCGCCGCCGCGGCCGCCTCACGTGCTTTGACCGACATCGCCGCCAACATGGACAACGAACTGCGGGTCGCCTTCGCCCGCCTGCTCGACGGGGCCGTCGCCGACGGCGAGTTGGAGGAGGTCGTGGACACCGAGACCGAAGCCGCCCTACTGCTGGCTATCGTCGACGGACTCGTGGTGCAAGCTCTGGCTCTCCCCGAAGCGGACCGCCAAGCCCTGGTCACACACAGCCTGGACACCCACCTGGACCGCCTCTTCGCCCACTGACGTTGACGCATGGATACCGAGTATGCATACTCAGTATCCATGTCCATCAAACACGGCCTACTGGCCCTCCTGAGGGCCGAGCCGAAGTACGGCTACCAACTACGCGGAGAGTTCGAGACCGCCACCGGCTCGACCTGGCCGCTGAACATCGGGCAGGTCTACACGACCCTGACCCGGCTCGAACGCGACGGCCTGGTGCAGCCGGCAACGGATCCAGCAGCCAGTGACACCGGGGACGGCCGCTCGATGTACGAGATCACCGACGCAGGCCTGGCGGAACTGACCAACTGGTTCGAGACACCGGTAACCCGCGAGTCGCGACCACGCGACGAACTCGCCATCAAGCTCGCCCTCGCACTCGCCGTACCAGGGGTGAACGTCGCCGCAGTGGTCCAGCGTCAACGCAACTCCACCATGCAGTCGATGCAGGAACTGACCCGGCTCAAACGCAACAGCCGAGACAGCGACATCTCCTGGCTACTCGTGCTGGAGTCGATGATCTTCACCGCCGAGGCCGAGATCCGCTGGCTCGACCACTGCGAGGCGATGCTGTCCCGCCATCGCAAAGCCGAGGCCGGTACGCCGACCCGCAGCACGTCGACCGAAACGCCAACGCTGCAAGCGGGAAGCCCCACGGAAACCGGAGCGCAACGATGAAAGCCGTACTGGACATCCGCAACCTCACCCGGGTGCACGGCTCCGGCGAGCAAGCCGTGCACGCGCTCCGCGGCGTCGACCTCGCCGTGGCGGCGGGCGAACTGGTCGCGGTGATGGGACCGTCCGGCTCCGGCAAGTCCACCCTGCTCACCTGCGCGGGCGGCCTCGACCGGCCCACCAGCGGCGAGGTGATCGTCGACGGACAGGACCTGGTCACCCTCGGCCGGAACGCGGTAGCGGCACTCCGCCGCCGCCGGATCGGCTACGTCTTCCAGGACTTCAACCTG
Source organism: Kribbellaceae bacterium (assembly GCA_033851195.1). Lineage (GTDB taxonomy): Bacteria > Actinomycetota > Actinomycetes > Propionibacteriales > Kribbellaceae > Kribbella. The sequence continues at coordinate 1,467 of JAWWOY010000192.1, forward strand.
ATCCCAGCACTCACCGCGGCCGAGAACGTCGCACTGCCACTAGAACTGGACGGCATCCGGCCCCGAGCCAGCCGGAAGCAGGCCCAGAAAGCCCTGGCGGAGGTGGCCATCCCCGAACTCGCCGACCGGTTTCCCGACGACATGTCCGGCGGACAGCGCCAACGGGTCGCGATCGCCCGCGCCATCGTCGGCAACCGGCGACTGCTCCTCGCGGACGAACCCACCGGCGCCCTCGACTCCGACACCGGCGAAGCCGTCCTCCAACTGCTCCGCGACCGCTGCGACTCCGACGGAATCGCCGGCGTCCTCGTCACCCACGACGCACGTCACGCCGCCTGGGCCGATCGGGTCGTCTACCTGCGCGACGGTGTCCTGGTAGGCCAGTCCGGCCCGCTGCAGTCCGCCGACGTACTGCTCGAGGAAGCACTCTGATGAGCATGCTCCGGGGCTGGGGCCCACCGCTGCGCATAGCGCGCCGGACCGTCCGCCGCTCGCTTGGGCGGACCCTGCTGATCGCCGCGCTGATCGGCCTGCCGGTGATGGGAGCCAGCTGGTACGGCGTGGTGAGCCGGAGCGGGAACCCCACCGGCGAGGCGCTGGCCACCCAGCTGATCGGCCGGGCCGATGCCCAACTCCAAGTGACGTCCGCTCCCCGGATCACCATCGGCCAGTGGAATTACGACGGCACCTTCGGGTACACGACCGATCCGGCCCTCGGCAACTCCTCGCGAGACCCCGCAACCGTGGATCTGGCCAAGCTGTTGCCACCCGGCAGCACGCTGGCCACCCGAACCGAGGTCGTTGGCACTGGGACACTGAAGGTAGGAGGAACGACCGGCAACTACCCCGTGCTGACGGTGGACGACCGCAACGGCCTGGCAACCGGCACCTACAAGCTGGACAGCGGCCACCTCCCGCAGCAGGCCGACGAGGTCACCCTCACACCGGCACTGGCGAGCCGTCTCGGCCTGCTGAGCGACGGCAAGGTCCGAACCGGCGCCGAGATCGTCGCCGCGGACGGCAAGCGATACCCCGTCGTCGGGCTCGCGCGACCGATCGTGGATCCCGGCCAACGGGCGTTCTGGGTCGCGCCAGGATCTCCGTTCGCTACGCCCGGCCAGGACCTGCACTTCATCGCGCACCTGCCGACCGGGACGGATATGGCCACCCTGCAGGCGCAGCTCTCAGGCCACGGCATCGTCCTGACTCCCCGCTCGGCGATCGTCGATCCGCCCCAGAACCAGACGGATGTCGCTGCCTCCGGCGTGGCCGTGATCGCGCTGGTCATCGGGTTCGGCGTTCTCGAGATCGTGCTACTGGCCGGCGCCGCCTTCGCAGTCGGGGCGCGACGGCAGACTCGCGAACTCGGCCTGGTCACCGCGACCGGTGGAACCCCACGGGACGTCCGTCGGATCGTCCTGGCTCAAGGCGTCTTCACCGGATTGCTCGGCGCCGGCGGCGGCCTCCTGCTCGCGCTCGGTCTCGCGATCGGGGTCAGACCGTTGTCGGAGGCAATGACCGGCCGGCTCATCACGGAGTGGCAGTTCCCGGTCGGCTCGCTGGTCCTGACCACGGTTATCGCCGCCGTCGCCGGGCTGCTTGCGGCCGTCGTACCGGCGGTTGCGGCCGGGCGGCAGACGCCGATGGCCGCGCTGGCAGGCCGGTTCGCCGTGGCCAGCCGCCACAGCCGGCTCCGGGTGCCGGCGCTGATCATGGTGGGCGCAGGTGTCGGGGCTGTCCTGCTGGGTAGTTCACTGATCGCCGCCGCATACCCCAAGGCACAGCGACAGGCCGCCGCCGACCAGACCCTGTACCACGGCATCACCCCGGAGGGGCCGATCGCCCTGGTATTGCTGGGGATCACGTCAGTAATCGCCGGGCTGGTCTGGCTGCTGCCGAACCTGATCGCGAAGGCCGCCTCCGTCGGCAGATTCCTGCCGCTCAGCGGACGGCTGGCCCTCAGAGACGCGGCGCGGCACCGCCACCGCACTGGTCCGGCCACGGCAGCCATCATGATGGCGGTCGCCGGGACTGCCGCGATGGCCTTCGCGCTGGCCAACTCGTTCGCCGCCGCTGCCGCGAATTATGTGCCTGAAGCCCGAGATGGTGACGCGGTGATCCGCACCACCGACTATGCCGTACCTGGCATGGCCGCGGTTACCTACACGCCGGCCCTCGCCGACCGGGTGGCGGCCATCCTGCCCAGTGCGGGTTACTACCCGATCGCCACCTTGCAGTCGTCTCAGAAGGTATCCGCCGGCGGGGGAGATTACAGGCCGATGCTGATGGCGGCGCCCCGGCCCGACGCGAGGACGTCCAGCGGGATCCCGCCGACCGCAGCCGGCGTCTATGCGGTGGATCCTGGCTTCCTCGACCGGCTGGGCGGTTTCGGCCGGCAGGCGGCGGACGCGCTCCGGGCCGGCAAGGTGGTCGTCCCTTCCAAGGACTTCCTGACTTCTGACGGCAAGACCCTGATAGGACTTCCGCGAGACGACGGCACCATCACCGGGAAGAGCGTTCCGGCAGTGGTGCTTCCGGGCCTCCCCGATTTGCTGATCTTCCAGCATAGGCCCGTGAGCCTGGCCAGCCCGGAGGTCGCCCGGAAGCTAGGAACGCTCAGCGTCAGCGAGGTGCACTACGCCCTGACCAGGGACCCGACGAAGGCCGAACAGGCGGCGGTGGCGACCGTGCTCGGTATGGAGGACAACCTCTACGTCGAGCACGGGTACCAGGATCCGTCCGGGACCGCGACGATCGTGCTGCTCGGTGTCGCCACCCTGGTGACCCTGCTGGGCGTGGCGATCTCGGTCTCCCTGTCTGCCGCGGAGGGACGAGCCGATCTGGCGACCTTGGCTGCGGTCGGCGCCAAGCCCCGGCAACGACGCGGTCTCGCCGGCGCCCAGGCCTGGCTGCTCGGACAGGTCGGCTGCCTGCTGGGGGTCCTGGTCGGTGCCCTCTACGGCTACACGGGTCACGTCGCCTTCGGGTCGCCGTACTTCGCCGTGCCGTGGCGGGAGATCGGGGGGATCGTCGTCATCGTGCCCCTGTTTGCCGGCCTGCTGGCCTGGCTGATCACCCCCTCACGGCTGCCGATGGTCCGCCGGGCCGACTGACACCCGTACGACGGCGCGGCGGGCCCTGCGTGGTCCGCCGCGCCGCATCGTTGCGACCTCCTCAGGGGCGGACGCCAGCGATACTGCAGCCCGGCCTGCGCCGGAGCCGACCGCGTGCCTGGCCTACCTGCGGCCGGGTGACGTGTTGGTGGTGCCGGACGCCCCGGCGGGGCTGGTCGAGCGGCGGCACTGCTCGCGGTGCCAGCCGCACGACGTCGCGGTCCAACGGCTGACCGCCCGGGGCTGGCGTCGGTATACCGAGTGTGAGTGGAGGTGCGGCAAGCCGTCCAGCGATCTGCTCCGGAGACAGGTCACCACCTGATATCCGTAGACCCGTTCGGGCCCACTGTTCTTGGTTCATGATCACCCCAGGTAGTCGAAGATGTTCCCGATCGGATCATCGCTCAGCGATCCGTCGGGCAGCTTTTGACGAAGACGTCGCCGCTACCGGTATTGACGCTCACGTCGGGGTTCCTCCTCGGCCCGCCGCGTGGCAGGCCGTCCCGTTTGACCATGTGGTGTAGCTGGCGGAGCGGGTCGGTGATAGCGGTGACGTTGCCCTGGGCGTCGTAGGTGTAGCGGGTCACCTGCCCGTTCGGGTTGGTGACCGTGACGGGCAGCAGTCGCCGCCGTAACCGGTGGTCACGGTGTGGCCGCGGGGATCGGTGACGGTGGTCGTGCGGTGTCATACCCGTAGGTCGTGGTGCGGGTGGCGCGACATCGCCGGCATCGTGATCGTCATTCCGTTGTTCGCAGGCGCGCTGGCGTGGCTGGCGACCCGCTCCCGGCTGCCGATGGTCCGCCGGGTGGAGTGACCAGTACGCCGTCGCGGCGGGGCCGCCGCATTTCATTGCCGTGGGCAACGGCTGGCAGCCAGGCCCTGGGATCAGCCCTCTCGGCCGGTGCGACACGAAGGGCTGCGCCAGCGGGTAACGTGCCCAACTTCCGACGCACGACACTGGCAGTGATACCCGGCCTCCTAGGATGGAGGTCATGACCGAGTCGAGCAGCGAGAACCAAGGCCAGGGAAGACCTATGGCCGGCGCCAAGACCGAGGACGGCAAGGTTCTGATCGTCGGTCCGGACGGGATGGCCGTCG
>JAWWOY010000226.1:0-4155 GCA_033851195.1 Kribbellaceae bacterium
CGGACACCGGCGGCGCGACCTTCCTCACCGGCTACAGCAGCGTCTTCCGGACGGTCGACATCGCTCCGCCGGCCGTCGGCGGCTTCGACGCGACCGGCGCCTACACCACCGCCGCGCTGAAGTGGACAATGCCCGCGATCACCGATCTCGACCAGGTGATCGTCCGCCGCAACGCGGGCACCACCCCGCCCGGGGCCCCCAATACCGGCACCTCGGTCTACGGCGGCACCTCACTCGGTGTCACCGCAACCGGTCTGGCGAACGCCACCACCTACACGTTCCGCGCGTGGGTGAAGGACCGCAGCGGCAAGTACAGCGCCCCCGTCCAGACCCAGTTGGTCGGCACCTCGGCCACGCTGACCGCCAACACGCCTGCGATCAACTACGGCGGCTCGGTCACGTTGAGCGGCAGGGTCACGCGGGTCGACACCTTGGCCCCGCTGGCCGGTGTCCCGGTCTCGCTGTACGGGCGGACCAAGAACAGCTCCAGCTGGCGCGAGATCACCCGAGTGACCACGAGTGCCACCGGCACCTACAGCGTGGCATACAAGCCGACGGTGTCGACGGTCTTCGCGTGGGGCTACAACGGCTCGCCTGATTTGCTCGGTTCGCGGACCGGCGGCGTGACGGTGGAGGTCCGCCCGACGATCACCGCGAACCTCTCACCGACGGCGTTCAAACTGGGCGGAACCACGCAGTTCTACGGCTACCTCCGGCCGCAGCACGTCGGCCAGACGATCTACCTGCAACGTCTGGTCGGCTCGAGCTGGACGACCATCACCACGGGCAAGCTGAACTCGACTGGCAACTACGGCTTCGCCATCAAGCCGACTGCCCGCGGCAGCTACACCTACCGGGCGGTCTGGCTGGCCGACGGCGACCACGCGACCGCAGTCAGCGCGGCCAAGAGCTTCACGGTCAGCTGAATCAACCAAACAGTGCGCCCTGCCCTCGATCGTTGAGGGCAGGGCGCACTGCTGCGTAGGGTCAGGGTGCGTAGTAGCTCCTAGCGTCCCGTGAGGGCCGCTAGGAGTCAGAACGCCGGGATGATGTCCTTGCCGTACGCCGCGAGGGTCGACTCCTTCGCGTCGTGCTGCAGATAAAGCGCGAACTGGTCGACGCCGACCTGCCGCAGTTCCTCCAGGCGGGCCAGGTGATTGTCAACCGGGCCCAGGATGCAGAACCGGTCCACCACCTCATCCGGCACGAAGTCTGTGTGGGTGTTACCGGCCCGGCCGTGCTCCGCGTAGTCGTAGCCCTGGCGACCCGCGATGTACTCGGTCAGCGCCCTCGGGACCTCCCCCGACGTGCCGTACCGCGCCACGATGTCCGCTACATGGTTGCCGACCATCCCGCCGAACCAGCGGGTCTGGTCACGCTGATGGGCCAAGTCATCCCCCACATACGCCGGAGCGGCCACACAGAACGTGATCGCGTCCGGATCCCGCCCCGCCTGCTCGGCGGAACGGCGTACGGCTGAAATCATCCAGGCCGCGATGTCGGGGTCGGCGAGCTGCAGAATGTAGCCGTCGCCCACCTCACCGGTCACCGCCAGCGCCTTCGGCCCGTACGCCGCGACCCAGACCTCGAGCGCGCCACCGTCCACCCAGCCGAACTTGAGCTGCTGCCCGCGATACTCGACCGTGCGGCCGCAGGCGAGGTCACGCACCACCTCGACGCACTGCTTCAACTCGTCGATCGTGCCGGGCTTGGCGCCGAGCGTGCGCAGGGCGGAGTCGCCGCGGCCGATGCCGCAGACGGTGCGATTGCCGAACATCTCGTTCAGAGTGGCGAACTGGGACGCGATCACGGTCCAGTCGCGGGTGCCCGGGTTCGTCACCATCGGCCCGACCATCACCCGCGACGTGGCGGCGAGGATCTGGCTGTAGATGACGAACGGCTCCTGCCAGAGCAGGTGCGAGTCGAAGGTCCAGACGTGGCTGAAGCCGGCGTCCTCGGCCTTGCGAGCGAGGTCCACCACCGCCGACGCCGGCGGATCACACTGGAACACCACTCCGAAGTCCACCGGATTCCCCCTCTAGACCAGGTACGACGAGAGCCCGCGGCGCAGATACCGGCCGTGACCCTTGCGGCCCCGGTAGTTGCCGTCAGCCACGATGATGTTGCCTCGTGAAACCACCGTGTCCACGTGACCGGCGATCTCGAACCCCTCGTACGCCGAGTAGTCCATGTTCATGTGGTGCGTCTCGACGCCGATCCGGGTGGTCCCTTGCGGGTCGTAGATCACCAGGTCGGCGTCGGAGCCGGGGGCAACGATCCCCTTCTGCGGGTACAGCCCAAACATCCGCGCCGGGGTGGTCGAGATCGTCTCGACCCAGCGCTCCAGCGACAAGTTGCCGTCGACAACACCTTGGTACACGAGATCGACCCGATGCTCGACGCCACCGATGCCGTTCGGGATCTTGGAGAAGTCGCCGATGCCGAGTTCCTTCTGATCCTTGAAGCAGAACGGGCAGTGGTCGGTCGACACGATCGCCAGATCGTTGCTGCGCAGCCCCTTCCACAAGTCCTTCGCATGCGACTCGTGCTTGCTCCGCAGCGGCGTCGAGCACACCCACTTCGCACCCTCGAACCCGGGCGCGCCGAGCTGATCCTCCAGCGTCAGGTAGAGGTACTGCGGACAGGTCTCGGCGAAGACGTTCCGCCCGTCGTTACGGGCTGCGGCCACCGCCTCGAGCGCCTTGCTGGCGGACAGATGAACGATGTACAGCGGGCAGTCCTCGGCCACGGACGCGAGTGAGATCGCCCGGCTGGTCGCCTCCGCCTCCAGCGCCTCCGGCCGGGTGATGCCGTGATAGATCGGGTCGGTCTCGCCCCGCGCCAGCGCCTGCTGGACCAGTACGTCGATCGCGATCCCGTTCTCGGCGTGCATCATGATCAGCGCGCCGTTCTCCCGCGCGTGCTGCATCGCCCGCAGGATCTGGCCGTCGTCGGAGTAGAAGACACCGGGATAGGCCATGAACAGCTTGAAGCTGGTGATCCCCTCGCCGACGAGTGAATCCATCGCCTTCAGCGCATCGTCGTCGACCCCGCCGAGGATCATGTGGAAGGCATAGTCGATGTGGCAGTTGCCGTCGGCCTTCGCGTGCCAGGCGGCCAGCCCGTCCTGGACCACTTCGCCGGTCCGCTGGATCGCGAAGTCGACGATCGTGGTGGTGCCGCCCCAGGCCGCGGCCCGCGTCCCGGTTTCGAAGGTGTCGCTCGCCGACGTACCGCCGAACGGCATCTCCATGTGCGTATGCGCATCGATCCCGCCGGGGATCACATACTTGCCTGCTGCATCGATGACCTCGTCGGCCTGCACCGACTGGCTGTACGCCGGGTCGAACAGCGCGACGATCTTCTCGCCCTCGACCAGCACGTCGGCCAACTGCGCCCCGGTCGGTCCGACGACGGTTCCACCCTTGACCAGCAACGACATCGTTGGCGCTCCTCTGGTTCTGATGCTTTACGGCTTGGTCAGCTCGCCGTAGGCGTCCGGCCGACGGTCCCGGTAGAACTGCCAGCGGTCCCGCACCGTTTCCAGCAGGCTCAGGTCAAGATCCCGGACGATCACCTCCGGATCGTGATCGTGCCCGAGCTCCCCGACGAACTTGCCTTCCGGGTCCACGAAGTACGACGTCCCGTAGAAGTCGTTGTCGCCGAGTTCGGCCTCGATACCGACCCTGTTGATCGCGCCGATGAAGTACTCGTTCGCCACTGCCGAGGCCGGCTGCTCCAGCTTCCACAGGTACGACGAGAGGCCGCGGTGGGTCGCGGACGGGTTGAACACGATCTGAGCGCCGGCCAGGCCGAGCGCCCGCCAGCCCTCCGGGAAGTGCCGGTCGTAGCAGATGTAGACGCCGATCCGCCCGACTGCGGTGTCGAAGACGGGATAGCCCAGGTTGCCCGGGCGGAAGTAGAACTTCTCCCAGAAGCCATGCACCTGGGGGATGTGGTTCTTCCGGTACTTGCCGAGGTACTTGCCGTCAGCATCGATCACCGCGGCGGTGTTGTAGAGCACGCCGGGCTGCTCCTGCTCGTACACCGGCAGGATCATCACCATCCCGAGCTCAGCCGCGAGTGCGCTGAACCGCTCGACGGTGGGGCCGGGCACGGATTCGGCGTACTCGTAGAACTTGGGATCCTGCTGCT
>JAWWOY010000247.1:0-13439 GCA_033851195.1 Kribbellaceae bacterium
CGAGGAAAGGAGACCGCGATGCCGCAGGGATCGAACAAGAAGCGTGAACGGCAGTACGAGCACATCAAGGAAGGGCTGAAGAAGCGCGGGCGCAGCGAGGACACCGCGGAGGAGATCGCGGCTCGCACGGTGAACAAGGAACGCGCCCGCGCGGGTGAGGCGAAGCAGAAGAGCCGCACCTCGACGAACGACATCTCGTCCAGCCGGCGTGGCGGCCTTCGCTCGCACAGCGGCTCGCAGGGCCGTACCAAAGAACAGCTCTACAACGAGGCCAAGAACAAGAACATCAAGGGCCGCTCCAAGATGTCGAAGGCCCAACTCGAGAAAGCCGTCGGCCGGTAGCCGGCCGGGGCGCGGTCAAGGTCCATCCAACCCCTGATCGGAGCACCGTGATCCAGCCAATCGCCACCGGTCCGCTGACCGACGAGGAGCTGGAGGGGCTCGACGCGTACTGGCGGGCCGCCAACTACTTGTCCGTCGGGCAGATCTACCTGCTCGCCAACCCCTTGCTGTCCGAGCCGTTGCGGCCTGAGCACATCAAGCCGCGGCTGCTCGGCCACTGGGGCACGACGCCCGGACTCAACCTCATCTACACGCACCTGAACCGAGTGATCCGGCAGCGAGGACGAGAGTTGATGTACGTGATCGGCCCTGGCCACGGCGGCCCGGCGATCGTGGCCAACACCTGGCTCGAAGGCAGCTGGACGGCGACGTATCCGAACACCACCCAGGACGAGCCGGGCATGGCCCGGCTGTTCAAGCAGTTCTCGTTCCCGGGCGGGATCCCGAGCCACGTGGCGCCCGAGGTGCCCGGCTCGATCAACGAAGGTGGCGAGCTCGGCTACTCGATCAGTCACGCCTATGGCGCGGCCTTCGACAACCCGGATCTGGTCGTCGCGTGCGTGGTAGGTGACGGTGAGGCCGAGACCGGCCCGTTGGCCACCTCCTGGCACTCGAACAAGTTCGTCGATCCGCGCCGCGACGGGGCGGTGCTGCCGATCCTGCACCTGAACGGCTACAAGATCGCGAACCCAGCGGTGCTGGCCCGGATCGGTGACGGGGAGCTGACCGACCTGCTCCTCGGCTACGGACACGAGCCTCATTTCGTCGAGGGGTCCGAACCAGCGGCCGTCCACCAAGCCCTGGCCGCCGCCCTGGATGCATGCCTGGACCGCATCGACGAGATCCAACTGGAAGCCCGTACGGCGGACGTTGGTGCGCCGCCAGTACGCCCAGCCTGGCCAATGATCGTCCTCCGCACGCCGAAAGGCTGGACCGGTCCGCACATGGTGGACGGACTGCCGGTGGAGGACACCTGGCGCTCCCACCAGGTGCCGCTGTCCGGCGTCCGCACCAACGCGGACCACCGGCACCAGTTGGAGGACTGGCTGCGCAGCTACCGGCCCGAGGAACTCTTCGATGACCAGGGCAGACCACTGCAGTCGCTGCTGGACCTAGCGCCGCCACCTCAGCTGCGGATGGGCTCGAGCCCGCATGCGAACGGCGGCGTGCTCGCCCGTGACCTGGAGCTGCCACCGGTCCGCGAGTACGCCGTACCGGTGAAGGCACCTGGGGCCGAGGACGAGGAGCCGACCCGGGTGTTCGGCGGGTTCTTGCGGGACATCTTCACCGCTAACGAGGTGTACCAGAACTTCCGGATGGTGGGGCCGGACGAGACCGAGTCGAACCGGCTGTCGGCCGTCTACGACGTGACCGACAAGGCCTGGCTCGCCGACACGCGTGATACCGACGAGCACCTCGCACCTGATGGCCGGGTGCTGGAGATACTCAGCGAGCACACCTGTCAGGGCTGGCTCGAGGGTTATCTGCTGACCGGCCGGCATGGCTTGTTCTCGTCGTACGAGGCGTTCATCCACATCGTCGACTCGATGGTGAACCAGCACGCCAAGTGGCTGAAGGCAGTGAACGAGCTGGACTGGCGGCGGCCCATCCCGTCGCTCAACTATCTGCTCACCTCGCACGTCTGGCGGCAGGACCACAACGGATTCTCGCACCAGGACCCGGGCTTCATCGACCACGTGGTGAACAAGAAGGCCGAGGTCGTGCGGGTCTACCTGCCGCCGGACACCAACACGCTACTGTCGACCATGGACCATTGCCTGCGGACCCGGAACTACATCAACGTAGTTGTCGCAGGCAAGCAACCGCAGCCGAACTGGCTGGACTGGGACTCGGCCGCGCTGCATTGCGCGCGCGGCATCGGGGTCTGGGACTTCGCCAGCAATGACGACGGGGATCCGGACGTCGTAATGGCCTGTGCCGGAGATGTGCCGACGCTGGAGACGATGGCGGCGGTCGACCTGCTCCGCGAGCACCTGCCGTCGTTGCGGATCCGCGTCGTCAACGTGGTCGACCTGATGCGCCTGCAGGACGCGGCCGAGCACCCGCACGGCCTGACCGATCCGGAGTTCGACGCGCTCTTCACCACCGACCGGCCGGTCATCTTCGCGTACCACGGCTATCCGTGGCTGATCCACCGGCTGACCTATCGCCGGCACAATCACGAGAATCTCCACGTCCGCGGTTATATCGAGGAAGGCACTACCACGACCCCGTTCGACATGGTGGTGCTGAACAATCTCGACCGCTTCCATCTGGCGATGGACGTGATCGATCGGGTGCCCTCGCTCGGGAGCCGCGCCGTCATGCTGCGGCAGCATCTCGCCGACGAGCGGGTGCGTCACCGCGCGCATGTCACCGAGTACGGCGAAGACCTGCCCGAAGTGCGCGACTGGCGCTGGAGCCCACGCGGATGAATCTGCTGATCGTCAACGCAGGCTCATCCAGCTTGAAGTTGCGGGTCCTCGACGACGCAGACGAGGTAGTGGACGAGAAGGATGTGGCCGAGTGGGACGGCGACCCGGACCCGCTGGACTCGCTGCTCGGGAAGGCCGCGGCCGTGGTTCACCGGGTCGTCCACGGCGGCGACCGCTTCGACGGAGCCGCCCTGGTGGATGACCAGGTCGAGGCTCAGATCGACGAACTCGTCCCGCTGGCGCCGCTGCACCAGCCGCGCGCACTCGAACTCATCCGGCACAGTCGCCGCAAGGACCAACCAGTGGTCGCCTGTTTCGACACGTCGTACCACCGGACGCTCCCGGATGCCGCTGCCACCTATGCGCTGCCGGCCGACTGGCGGCGCAGCTGGAACCTCCGCAAGTACGGCTTCCACGGCCTGTCCCACCAGTACGTCGCCGAGCGCGCGCCTGAGGTACTCGGACGGCCTCTGCCGAGACTGGTCAGCTGCCACCTCGGCGCGGGCGGCTCGCTCTGCGCCGTGGCCGACGGTCGTTCCGTCGACACGACGATGGGCTTCACCCCGGTCGACGGACTGGTGATGGCAACCCGCTCCGGCTCGGTGGATCCCGGTCTGCTGATGTGGTTGCAGACCGAGGGCGGGTTGTCCGCGGAGCAGGTCGGCGCCGGGATCGAGCACCAGGCCGGGCTGCTCGGCCTCAGCGAGAAGTCGGGTGACCTCCGCGAGGTACTGGCCGGAATCGACGCGGGCGACGAACAGTGCCGGCTTGCGTACGCGGTCTACGTGTACCGGCTGGCCGGGGAGATCGCCCGGATGGCCGGCGCGCTGGGTGGTCTGGATGCGATCGCGTTCACCGGCGGCGTCGGTGAGCACTCGGCCCCGCTGCGTGCTGCCGTCGCCGCCCGGCTCGGCTGGCTGGGCGTCGTACTGGATGCTGAGAGCAACGAATCGCGGGACGGCGTGATCAGCCCGCCCGGCGCGGTGGTCGGCCTCTGCGTGATCCCGAGCCGAGAAGACCTGACGATGGCTGCGCAGGCCCGCGCCGTCCTCAAGAGGTGAGAACCTCCGCGAAGGTCGGAGTGGCGATGTTGCGGCCGGTGATGATCACTACCGTCGGGACGTCGCTCGGGACCTTGCCGGCCTGCACCGCTGCGAGGCCCGCGGCGCCGGAACCCTCGACAACCAATCCGTGTTCCTCGGCGAGATAGCGGATCGCCGTCCGGATCTCGGCCTCGTCGACCGTGGTCAGCGTCGCCTTCTGCGCGGCGACGATCGCTGGCGTGATGCTGCCGGGCTCGAGGTTCCCAGCCAGTCCGTCGGCCAGGGTCGGGCCGACCGGCACGGTGACGACCTCGCCCGCGGCGACGGCGGCCGAGAGCCCCTGCGACGCGGCACTTTCCACACCGACAACGCTGACGTTGCCTTCCGCGGCCGCCCACAGCGACAGCCCGGCAAGCAGCCCGCCGCCACCCACGGGGGCGACGACCGTCAGCGGACCGTCGAGGACCGCCCGGATCTCCGGACCCATCGTGGCCTGTCCCGCGATGATGTGCGGATCGTTGTACGCCGACAGGAAATAGCCCGACTCCGCGGCGAGGGACAGAGCATGGGCCTCCGCCGCGTCGTAGTCGTCGCCGTACTCGATCAACTGCCCGCCGAGGCGTCGCAACTTGCTGACCTTGGCCGCAGAAGCCGTCCTCGGTACCACGACGGTGGCATTCACCCCCAGTTCGGCGGCCGCATAGAGCACGCCGAGCGCGTGGTTGCCGGCTGAGGCGGTCACCACCCCAGCCGCACGCTGGCCGTCCGTCAGCGCGGCCAGCGCTGCCAAGGCGCCGCGGAGCTTGAACGAGCCGGCCGGGGTGAGACAGTCCAGCTTCAGAAAGGTTGCCGGCGCGACCGGACTCGACACCAAGGGGGTCGGAGCCAGATGCTCGCTCACGACGCTCAGCGCGTGCTCGAAGTCAGAAGGAGTGGGCGGGTCGACACGGCGGATCGTCACCCGCCCATTCTCGCCTGGCCGTCAGTGTCCCGTCAGGGCGAGTCACTACCTCCCGGGTCAGGTCCCCTCGACAACGGTCTTGTGGTTGAGTTGGTCGGTCTTCTGGGTGAGCTCGTCGCGGAGCCGATCGAGGATTCCGCGGAGCAAGCGGGAGACCTGCATCTGGCTGACGCCGAGTTCGTTGCCGATCTGCTCCTGGGTGAAGCCGGCGCCGAAACGTAGTTCCAGGATGCGGCGATCCCGATCCCCGAGTCCTGAGACGACGGGGGCCAGGGTGTGGACGTTCTCGACCAGTTCGTACCCTTCCTCGGCATCGGCCACGGTGTCCATCAGCCGCGCTCCGTTGTCAGCGGCGGCAGGAGCGTCCAGCGAAAGGGTGCTGAAACAGCCGCGGACGGAGACCGCCTCGGCGACTTCGCCAGGCTTGGTGCCGAGCGCCGTGGCCGTCTCCTCGTCGGTCGGCAGATGGCCGAGCCGCTGGGTGAGCTCAGGCTCGGCCGCCGCGATGCTGCCCTGCATCTCCTGAACCCGGCGCGGCGGCCGGACAGTCCAGGCACAGTCGCGGAAGTACCGCTTGAGCTCGCCCCTGATCGTCGGCACGGCGTACGCGAGGAACGCGGTCGCGGCGTCCAGCCGGTAGCCGTTGGCGGCCTTGACCAGGCCCAAGTAGGCCACTTGCTCGAGGTCATCCGGCTCAACGCCCTTGCTGCGATAGCGGGAGGCGATGGAGCGAGCGATCGGAGCGTTCAGCATCACGACCTGGTCGAGCAGTTTCTGGTGCTCGGGATCAGGTACTTGATGCGCTTCGACCAGCAGATTATGGGTGGTATCGGCTAAGCGCTGCTTTGGGTCAGCAGCGTCGACAGGTGCGATCGTCACGGAGAGGAACCTCGTCGTGTCGTCCTGCGGTGCGTGGCATCAAGGCTGAACCACTTGCTTCCACCAGACCAAAGTCGGGCCGTTCGATCAAGTCCCTGGGTGTTACGAGCTTGTGGCGGCGGCTAGGGAACGGGGCGGTTGTCCGTTTGAATGCCGGGGCAGGTGTGAACTGGGTCACGGTGGAAAAGTTTCCAGGGGCGGACCGGTGGGTGCCCGATGGTGGCGGGCTGGAGAGTCTGGCCGCCGCGCTCCCCAACTGCCGGGGTTGCGATCTGTACCAGTACGCCGACCGGGTGGTGCCCGGCGAGGGCCCGGAGCGAGCGAAGCTGATGCTGGTGGGTGAGCAACCGGGCGATATCGAGGACAAGGAAGGCCGGATCTTCGTCGGTCCAGCAGGCCGGCTGCTCGACAAGGCCCTCGCGGAGGCCGGCATCGATCGCTCGGAGACCTATCTGGCCAACGCGGTGAAGCACTTCCGTTTCCGCCGGGTGGGCAAACGGCGGATCCACCAGACGCCGACCGTCGCCCAGGTCATCGCCTGCCGCCCTTGGCTGACGGCCGAGCTGTCGATCGTCCGGCCGCAGGTGGTGGTGATCCTCGGCGCGACGGCGGCTCGGGCACTGCTCGGCCCTGGCTTCAAGGTGACCCAGCACCGTGGCGAGGCCCTCGCGTTGGAGGACGGCACCACCGCGACGGCCACAGTTCATCCGTCCGCAGTAGTGCGGTCGAGGGAGTTCCGCCGCGACTTCGCGCTCTTCGTCGACGACCTGCGCAAGGCCGCGGCGTTGCTGACCTGAGTTGTCACCGGCCTGAGCGGCGGAGCTCCGGCAGCACCTCGTGGCGGTAAAGCTGCATCATGTCGACTGAGTGCGGTCCCATGTTCGCCACATAGATCTCGTCGAACCCGGCCTCGACGTACGGCTTGAAGGCAGCGACATGGTGGTCGGCCTTCGGCCCGCAGGTGACCGAGGCAGCGGTCTGCTCGCGGGTGACCAGCTGGGTCGCCTGCTCGAAGTGCCGGGGCGACGGCAGCACCTGAGAGAGCTCGCCCGGCAGGCCTGAGTTGCCCCAGATCCGGTGTGCCTGCTCGATGCCTTCCTCCTCGGTCGGCGCGTAGCTGACCTTG
Source organism: Kribbellaceae bacterium (assembly GCA_033851195.1). Classification (GTDB taxonomy): domain Bacteria; phylum Actinomycetota; class Actinomycetes; order Propionibacteriales; family Kribbellaceae; genus Kribbella. The sequence continues at coordinate 6,787 of JAWWOY010000247.1, forward strand.
AACCCGGCCTGGGCCGGCTTGTCGCCGCCACCGTTCTGCCGGAATCGCGTCAGCAGCTTGTCGTCCGGTGAGGTGGTGATGTAGCCGTCGGCGATCCGTGCCGCGACATCGGTGGCCTCTGGACCGAAGCCGGACATGTAGATCGGCAGCGGGGCGTCCGGCCGGGTGTAGATCCGCGCGGTGTCCACGGTGTAGTGCTTGCCGTAGTGGGAGACGAATTCCTCCGTCCACAGTCGGCGCATGATCTCGACCGCCTCCTCGAGTATCTCCAGCCGGACGTCGACCGTCGGCCAGGGGCCGCCGAGGATGTGCTCGTTCAGGGCCTCTCCAGTGCCGATGCCGAGTGTGAAGCGCCCGTTCAGCAGCACCGAGCTGGTGGCAGCGGCCTGGGCGATCACCGCCGGGTGGATCCGGACCGTCGGGCAGGTCACGGCCGTCGTCACCGGCAGTTCGCACACCTGGGAGAGGGCGCCGATGGTGGACCAGACGAAGGCACTCTGGCCTTGTTCGTCGTTCCACGGGTGGTAATGGTCGCTGATCCAGAGCCCGTCGAAGCCGGCCTCCTCGGCCAGCCGCGCCTGCTCGATGAGCTGGGCGGGGGTGTACTCCTCGCTGGACAGGAAGTAGCCGATCTTCATGTCATCTCCTCCGTAGTCCGTGGTTCCTTTCGGGTGCCCTGAACCGGCCGTGCCATGCGCATTCGGGCGCATTCGGGCGTATTCGGGCGTACTCGGGCGTACAGACGCGAGCTGGGTGGCGGCAGCACCGTTTCGACGAGATCCGGGTCGGGCACCGGGTAGTCAAGCGGGCAACCGCTCGGACGACGGGACAGCGGCGTCCGCAACCAGTCGGGGAGAACTGCCGCCGGGGCCCGCAGGCCCCGGCGCGTCGAGAAAGGAACGACCATGGGCTTAGTGCTCTGGATCATCGCGGCGATCCTCGTCATCTGGGGGATCGTTTCCCTTATTCGTGGACAACTGTTGATAGGCGCCGTTCTCATCGTCGTCGGCCTGCTGGTCGGCCCGGGCGGGGTCAGCATCTTCACCTAGTCGCAGCAGGAGCGTGGTCGGCCACAGCGGTCGACCACGCTCCTAGTTGCGGGCTCCCGTGGTTGTGGGCTCCCGTGTGGGGGCTCCTTGACGCTGACGGCACCCTAATTGAGGAAAACGCGTTCAGCGGTGGCCATCCGCAGCTTTTCGAGCCGGTCGATCTGGTCGGCTGCGGACTTGAGTAGCTGATCGAGTTCCGACCGGTCGAAGCGGTCGTCGTCCTCGGCCAGCCGACGCAGCACCCGCCAGCCGGCGGCCTTGCCCTCGACGGCGAGCCGCAACGCCTCCAGTTCGACCACATCGCTGAGCGGCGACCGGTGGAGTAGTTCCCCGTTCGGCTTCAGCCGGCCCAGCTTCTCGGCCAGCCAGGCGCCCGCGTTCTTCACCGGGTCGGGCTTGCTGCCGGCCGCGGTGAGGAAGCGTTCGAGCGCGGCGCGATCGTTGTCCACCTCCTCGATCATCGCGGTGAGCTCCGTCCGGGCGACCGGATCGGACTGCTGTTGAGCCGCCCGGCGGAACAGTTCGATGCCGGCGGAGGATCCGGCGTAGTGGTCCTGCAGGTAGTTTCCGAGTCGATCTTCATTGATCATCGGCTTCTCCAGACTCGCGGGTTCCGGTCCGGTACCCGGCGAGGCCGTCATTCAGTCAGCCGCGGGTGCCTCGATCGCTGACACAAGGTGTCAGCTTTGCCCGGTTGAATGATGCTCTGACTCGAGCGGGAGGCCGATGGTGGAGTGCTGTGCTTGCTGTGCGGTGTTGGATCTACGGCAGTACACGCTGTACCCCGGTCAGCGGGACACGCTGATCGGGATTTTCGACGAGGCGTTCGTGGCGGGCCAGGAGGCGCACGGGATGCACATCTCCGGCCAGTTCCGCGACCTCGACGACCCGGACCGGTTCGTCTGGCTCCGTGGGTTCACCGACCTCCCGGCCCGGGCCGCAGCGCTGCAGGATTTCTACTCCGGCCCGGTCTGGCAGGCCCGCAGGAGCGAGGCCAACGACACCATGAAGGACTCGGACAACGCGCTGCTGCTGAAGCCGATCGAGCTCGGCGAGACCTATCCGGCTCTCGACGCGCCCAGGCCGCCGATCGGTGCGACGGAAGTCCCGGCGTCGATCGTGGCGGGCGCGGTTTACCACCGCGGTGCTCCCGACGACGGCTTCGACGAGTTCTTCCGGGATCAGATCGTGCCGGTGCTGACCGAGACCGGCGCCGTTCTGGCAGCGACCTTCGAGACGCTGGTCGCGGAGAACAACTTTCCGGCCCTGCCGCTTCGGGACGAGATCGTGCTCGCCTGGTTCGCGACCTTCTCCAGCGACTCCGCGTACGACGAACATCGGCGCCGGCTGGAGGCGTCGCGAGTCTGGCAGCACAAGGTGCTGCCGGAGATCGTCTCTCGGTCTGTCGCACCGCCGCAGCAGTTGCGTCTCCGGCCGACCGCTCGTTCCCAGTTCCGCTGACCGCGAGGCCGGACCGCCACGCACGCACAACCCCTCCGGCAAGCGCCATCCGACGTTTCCGGCCCGGGTTGTGCGTGCGTGGCGGTCCGGCGCCGATTAAATGCGTTGCGCGGTCCGCCGGGGCCGGTCATGCTGATGACGCTTGAGCAGCGACAAGTGCTGCCTGGATCGAAGGAGGCGTTACGGATGTCCATCACTGCACTGCGGCTTGTCCGCAACCACCTCACTTCGTCTTTCAGGAGCACACCTGATGTCTTCCGACGTCTTCCGTACCGAGCAAGAACTCTCTGACCTCACCGACTCCCGCTGGGCTGAACTCACCGGCGACGAGTCCGAACCGGACCCTGCCGACGCCTTCGTCTTCCACTTCCAGGAAGTGGAGGAACGACTGGGGCCGGATCAACGCTGGTCCACCTGGCTGGATGTCGAGCGCGGTTCTCGCGGCCCGGATCCACGGCCCGACTGGGTAGTGACGGAACAGGCCGCGATCGATACCGAGCTCGGCATCCTCAAAACCGGCAAGGAAGCCGATGTCTTCCTGGTCGAACGGGCAGTCACCGCGATCGGTGACGACCCGCCCCGCAGTTCGTTGCTCGCGGCCAAGCGCTACCGCGGCGAGGAGCACCGCTCGTTCCACCGCAGTACGTCGTACGTCGAAGGCCGGCGGACCCGGAACAGCCGGGACAGCCGGGCCATGGCCAAGAAGACAAGCCACGGCCGTAGCGTTGCCTCCGGCCAGTGGGCCTTCGCCGAATGGGACGCCCTCTGCCGGCTCTGGATCGCCGGCGTCCCGGTGCCTTATCCGGTGCAGATCGACGGCACCGAGTTGCTGATGGAATTCATCGATGACGGCCAAGGGGGAGCAGCACCGAGATTGGCCCAGGTCCGCCCCAAAGGCGAACTGCTGCAGTCGTACTTCGAGCAGGTGCGTCACGCGATGCGGGAGTTGGCCCGGGCGGGGTTGGCCCACGGGGACCTGTCGCCGTACAACATCCTGGCCCAGGGCGACCGCATCGTCATGATCGACCTGCCGCAGGTGGTCGACATCGTCGGAAACCCGCAGGGCATGGACTTCCTGCTCCGCGACTGCCACAACATGTGCACCTGGTTCAGCAGCCGCGGCCTCGACGTCGACGAGCAGGAACTCTTCGCCGACCTCCTGGCCATGGTGTTCTGACCAGTCCCGATCAGGGTCGCCCGGGGTTGCTGTCTCAGAATCGCGGTGGCCAACCGTTCTAATGGTTAACCCCTGCCAGCGTTGCTGTCGGTGATGGCGTGCTGGAGGAGGGGGACCAGGGGGGTGAGGCGGTCTGGGAAGGCGTCGACCAGGCCGTCGACGTGGTTGCCGCCCTCGATCCGCTGGTAGGTGTGGAGGCTGGAGCGACCGGACTGGCGGACCATGGCGGCGTACCGGTCGGAGTCCTGGGTGATGGGCAGCAAGCTGTCCAGGGTTCCCTGGATGGTGATCAGCGGACGGCCGATCCTCCCGGTCAGGGCGATGCGTCGTACGGCTTGCTGCGCCTGCGGGCGGGTGGCGTAGTCGTAGTCCGCTTCTGTGCCTCGGTAGGTGGGGTCCAGCTCGCTGGCGTAGATGCGCTGGGTCAGCTTCCAGTAGACGTTGTAGTGGTAGTTCCAGAGGAAGTCCGATCGCGGGTCGAACCCGGCTGCAACGATCGCGTTCCGATCGGGTCCGCCCGGAGCTTCGTAGCCGCGGATCGCGGGCGGCAGGAACGTGAGCAGGTTCGGGCCGTTGGCAGTCCAGAGGGTGCCTTCGAGGTCCACGCCGCGGGTGTACAGCTCGGGATGGTTCTCGAGCTGCCAACGGACCAGGTAGCCGCCGTTGGAGATGCCGGCCGCGATCGTCTGCGACGGCGGTCGCCCGTAGCGCTGGGCGACGGTGGCGCGAGCGGCCCGGGTCAGCTCGGTCATCCGGGTGTTCCACTCGACGATGGCGTCGCCTGGGCGGACGCCATCGGTGAAGAAGTTGGCGCCGGTGTTGCCCTTGTCGGTGGCGGCGAAGGCATATCCGTGGGCCAGCACCCAGTCGGAGATCGCCTTGTCGTTGGCGTACTGGGCGCGAACGCCGGGCGAGCCGGAGACGACGAGGCCGCCGTTCCAGTGCGTGGGTAGCCGAAGCACGAACTGGGAGTCGTGGTTCCAACCGTGGTTGGTGTTGGTCGTGGACGTGTCCGGGAAGTATCCGTCGATCTGAAGACCCGGTACGCCGGACTGCTGAGGTAGCGCGGCATGAGTGAGGCCGGCGTAATCGGCGGGATTGGTATGGCCGGAGGCGACAGTCCCGGCGGTGGTGAGGTCCTGCAGGCAAGCCGATTGCTGGTACGCCGCACCGGGAACGTGCACGTTCTCCATCCGGGCGTCGCAGGGGTCAGGGGAAGCACCGGCCGGGCCAGTGACGGCGGCGGCGAGTGACGCGATGAGCAGTGGTGCGATGGCGAGGTGGCGGCGGCGCATGAGCGGTGTCCTCCGGGGGTCGGCTCCGGGTCACGCTAGGAGCCGCGGAGGCACCGGGGTATCTCCTGAGGACACACAAGGTGCCGGGTTGATGTGTGCTCAGCTCACGTCCTTGGCTGCCGCACGTCCGGCGGTGCGTCCGGTGTAGATGCAGCCGCCGAGGAAGGTTCCTTCCAGGGAGCGGTAGCCGTGGATGCCGCCGCCGCCGAAACCTGAGACCTCGCCCGCGGCATAGACCCCGGCCAGCGGAGTGCCATCGGTCCTTAGCACGCGGGAGCCGAGATCGGTCTGCAGACCGCCGAGCGACTTGCGGGTGAGGATGTTCAGTTTCACCGCGATCAGCGGCCCGGCCTTCGGGTCAAGGATCTTGTGCGGCGACGCCACCCGGATCAGCTTGTCGCCGCGGTAGTTGCGAGCGCCACGCAGGGCGGTGATCTGCAGATCCTTGGTGAAGGTATTGTCCAGCTCGCGGTCGCGGGCGACGATCTGGCGTTCCAGGTCGGCAAGGTCGATCAGCGGCGACTCGGTCAGTTCGTTCATGCCCTTGACCAGATCGGCCAGGTTGTCCCGGACGACGAAGTCCGCACCCTTGTCCATGAACGCCCGCACCGGCGCCGTCGCGCCGCCCCGGGCCCGGCCGAGCACGCCCCTGATGTCCTTGCCGGTCAGATCAGGATTCTGCTCCTGCCCCGACAGCGCGAACTCCTTCTCGATGATTTTCTGGGTCAGCACGAACCAGCTGTAGTCGTACCCCGTTTTCATGATGTGCTCGAGCGTCCCCAGCGTGTCGAAACCAGGAAACAGCGGCACGGGTAGACGCTTGCCCAGGGCATCGAACCAGAGCGACGACGGCCCCGGCAGGATGCGGATTCCGTGCATCGGCCAGATCGGGTCCCAGTTGCGTATGCCCTCGACGTAGTGCCACATGCGGTCGCGGTTGGTGTACCGGCCGCCGGCCGCCTCGGTGATCGCCAGCATCCGGCCGTCCACATGCGCCGGAACGCCGGAGATCATCTGCTCCGGCGGCTTGCCCATCCGAGCGGGCCATTGCGCCCTGACCAGGTCGTGGTTGCCGCCGATGCCGCCGGAGGTGACGATCACCGCCTGCGCCGTGAGTTCGAAGTCCGCCACCTCGACCCGGGAGCTGGCCACACCGCGGGCGACGTCGCTCGGCTCCAGCACCTTGCCTCGTACGCCGTCGACCACGCCGCCGGTGACGGTCAACTCGTCCACCCGGTGCCGGAACCGCAACTCGACCAGGCCGTTCGCCACGGCCTCGTGGACGCGTCGCTCGAAGGGCTCGATCAGGCCGGGACCGGTGCCCCAGGTGATGTGGAACCGGGGGACCGAGTTGCCGTGGCCGTCGGCGTTGTAGCCGCCGCGCTCGGCCCAGCCGACGACCGGGAAGAACCGCACACCTTGCGCGTGCAGCCAGGGCCGCTTCTCGCCGGCCGCGAAGTCGACGTACGCCTCGGCCCACTGCCGCGCCCACTTGTCCTCGTCATCCAGCCGGTCGAAGCCGGCCGATCCGAGCCAGTCCTGCAGGGCCAGGTCGCGGGAGTCCTTGATGCCCATCCGGCGCTGCTCGGGGGAGTCGACGAACATCAGACCGCCGAAGGACCAGAACGCCTGTCCGCCGAGTGAGGCCGCGGGCTCCTGGTCGAGCAGCAG
>JAWWOY010000257.1:0-6861 GCA_033851195.1 Kribbellaceae bacterium
CGATCGAAAGAGCGGTCGAGGAAGCAGCCGCGATTGAAGAAGCGGTCGAGGAAGCAGCCGCGATCGAAGAAGCGGTCGAGGAAGCAGCCGCGATCGAAGAAGGCCAGGCGAAGGACGAGTCCGATAGAGGCCATGACGCTGAGGCGACACCGGCTCACGCGAATGCGACGCCTGCTGACGACAACGCGACGTCCACCGGCGCAAGCCGCCATTCGGCTGGTGATGTCAGTGCTGGCGAGGTAGCAGGCGAGGTAGCAGAGGACAGCGCATCTCCGGATGCTGCGCCCGACGTCAGCGCCGATCAGGACAGCGCTGCCCAGGCTGCCGAAGCCGTTGCGGAGGTAGGCGGCACGTCTGCCGCAGATGAGGCCAGCACGTCTGTGGCGGATGAGGCCAGCACGTCTGTGGCGGATGAAGCCAGCACGGGTGTGGCGGATGGAGCCAGTACTGATGAAGCCGGCACGTCTGTGGCGGATGAAGCCGGTACGGATGAAGCCGGTACGTCTGTGGGGGAGGTCGAATCCGCTGACGACGGCGACGCTGTTGAAGCCGAGGCCGTCGATGGAGACCCCACTGAGGGGGACCTGGTCGAAGGCGCCCAGGAGTCCGGAGGTATTGGGGGCGAGACGTCCGGTGGCGCCGAGAGCCGGGAATCCGAAGGTGCTCGAGCTCAGGAATCCGGAACTTCCGAGGCCCAGCAGAGCGGCGTACCGGCTGACAACGTCCAAGCCGGCGATGCACAAGCCAGTGGCGCCAAGGACAATGGCGCGAAGGACAGTGGCGCCAAGGACAGTGGCGCGAAGGGACGAGGCGCGAAGGGACGAGGCGCGAAGAGGAGCGGCGCCGGCGGAGGTGGCGCCAAGGGAGGCGGCGCGAAGGGCAGCGCGGCTCAGAACGGCGACACCGGAGGCGCGAGTGCCGCGGGTAGGAGTGCCGACGCTGCTGGCGCTGCGGCTGCGGGCGTCCCATCGGAGTCGAAGTCGGCTGAGAAGACGGCGACCGAGCAGGCCACGATGGCTCTCATCACTGCGCTCATGCGGCTTCGTGGTGCTCTTGCCGGCAGCGAACTGCCGATCGATGTCGTCGGTGCGGATGAGGGCCGGCGGCAGCAGAAGGCGATGCTCGACCAGCTCGACGACTACATCTTGCCCAGGCTCGTCCAGCTCGAGGCGCCGGTGCTTGCGGTCGTCGGCGGCTCGACCGGTGCCGGCAAGTCGACGCTGGTGAACTCACTGATCGGCCGCCGCGTCAGTGAGCCGGGTGTGCTCCGGCCGACCACCCGATCGCCTGTCCTGATCCACAACCCGGCCGACGTGGACTGGTTCACCCGTGAGCGGGTGCTGCCCGGTTTGGCGCGTTCCAGCGGTGCGCAGCCCGGTGGCATGGAGGATCCTGGGTCGATCCGGTTGGTTGCCTCTGACACCGTTCCGCAGGGGCTAGCGATTCTGGACGCACCCGACGTCGATTCCGTGGTCGAGGCGAACCGTGAACTCGCCACCCAGTTGCTCGCGGCTGCCGACCTCTGGTTGTTCGTCACGACGGCCGCGCGCTACTCGGACGCCGTACCGTGGGAATTCCTCAAGAGTGCAGCAGCCCGGAGCAGTGCGGTGGCAGTCGTGTTGGACCGGGCGCCGAACGACACGATCGACGACATCACCGGGCACCTGGCGCAGATGTTGCTCGAGCAGGGGCTCGGCGATTCGCCGCTGTTCAGCATTTCGGAGACCGTTGTCGATGGCAACGGGATGCTCCCGGCCGAGGTCGTTGTCTCGATCAAGGACTGGCTGACCGACCTGGCCGCCGACGCCGAGGCCCGGTCGGCGGTCGTACGCCGGACCCTGCGAGGCGCGGTCAGGGCGATGACGAAGAAGACGCCGGCGTTCGCCATGGCGGTCCGGGCTCAGGCCAACACCGTCGTGGAACTGCGCTCGAACGCCGAGACGGCGTACGAGCAGGCGGTGAAGGATGTCGCCAAGGCCACCCAGGACGGCACCATGCTGCGCGGCGAGGTGCTGGCGCGCTGGCAGGAGTTCGTCGGCACTGGCGAACTGTTGAAGGGCCTGCAGACGAATGTCGGGCGCATGCGCGACAAGGTGAAGTCCTCCGTCGTCGGCAAGCCGCCGCCCACCCGGAACCTGAATGATGCGGTCGAGTCCGGGCTGGAATCGCTGCTGCGAGAGCACGCCGCAGCCGCTGCGGAGCGCGCAGAGGAGTCCTGGCAGTCGACCATCGCCGGGCGTCAGTTGCTGGCGATGGGAGATCGCCACCTGGGCCGGATGTCGGAGGAATTCCCTGCCAAGGCCAGTCGCGCGGTCCGCGATTGGCAGAACTTCGTACTCGACCTGGTCCGTAAGGAAGGCGCCGACAAGCGGTCCACCGCTCGGATCCTTGCCTACGGCGTCAATGGCCTGGGGCTCGCGCTGATGATCGTCGTCTTCGCGAGCACCGCTGGTGGCACCGAGGGCGGGGTCGGCGCCGGGAGCGCGGTGGTGGGCGAGAAGTTACTTGCAGCCGTCTTCGGCGACCAGGCGGTCCGCAGTCTGGCGGCCAAGGCCCGGGAAGACCTGGACGGTAGGGTTCATGTACTGATGGATGCCGAATTCGCCCGCTATCTGGCTGTGCTCGACCAGCATCCGGTCGATCCCGATGCACCCAGGCGACTGACTGAGGCCGCGCGCGCGGTGGAGGACTGCACGTGACGGGAATGATGGAGGCGGTCAAGGGCCTGGTGAGAGGCTCCACCGATATCCTGACGAAGATCGAGGCACTGGAGCAGGCAGCCGAGGCAGGCCACGGACGGCTGGATCCGGTGGTTCTGTCGGAGGCCGCGCAGATCGTCGACCGAGGCGGCCAACGGCTACGGATGTCGGGCGAGCTGACCGTGGTGGCTTTGGCCGGCGCGACCGGGTCCGGCAAGTCGTCGATCTTCAACGCGACCACTGGGCTGGACCTGGCCGCGGTCGGAACCCGCCGGCCCACCAGTTCGATGCCGCTCGCCTGCGTGTGGGGTGAGGAGCCGGCCGGTGAGTTGCTGAACTGGCTCGGTATCCCGCGCCGGCACCAGGTCGCACATCGCAGTTCCCTGGAGGATGCGGCGTCGGAGGACCTCGACGGGCTGGTGCTGCTGGACCTGCCCGACCACGACTCCATCGAGGTGGAGCACAGCCTGATCGTCGATCGGCTGGTGGAGCTGGTCGACCTTCTGGTGTGGGTGGTGGACCCGCAGAAGTATGCTGACGCCGCCTTGCACAACAGGTACATCAAGCCGCTGGCCTCCCACTCCTCGGTGATGGTGTTCGCTCTGAACCACGCCGACGAGCTCACCGAAGAGCAGCGCAAGAGCTGCGTGGGCGATTTGACCCGGTTGCTCAATTCGGACGGCCTCGAGAACCCGACGATCGTTACCACCTCGGCCGTGACCGGTGACGGCCTGGACGACCTGCGGGCGCTGCTGGTCAAGCGGGTCAAGGACAAGCGGGCTGCCCGTGACCGGCTGGCTGCGGATGTCGACCGGGTCGCGGACCGGATGGCCAGCCAGTGCGGCAACGCAGAGACCCCGGAGATCGCCAAAGCCGACATCACCTCGCTGGTGGACGCGCTGGCCGACGCCAGTGGCGTCCCCGTCGTAGTCGATGCTGTACGGCGTTCCTACCTGCAGCGGGCTCGTTCAGCCACGGGCTGGCCTGTAACGAAGTGGCTCGGGCGGTTCCGGCCGGATCCGCTGCGCCGGCTCCAACTGGACCGGGTCCCGAGGCAGGAGGGCAAGGCGCTCCGCAAGTCTGCCTCCAACGAAGTGTCGATCGCGCGGTCTTCCTTGCCTGCGGCAACACCGGTGCAGCGGGCCCGGATGGACACGGCTGTCCGGACAATCACCAACAAGGCTGCCGCCGGTCTCTCCCGGCCGTGGGCCGACTCTGTCCGGTCCGCGATCCGCCGTCGGGAGGAGGGCCTTGGCGACGAGCTGGACCACGCAGTGGCGCGTACCGACCTCGGTGTCAACCGTAGGCCGCGCTGGTGGGGCGTAGCCCGGTTCGTGCAGTGGCTGCTGTTCCTGACCGCTCTAGGCGGGGCACTGTGGCTCGCGGCGATGGCCGGCTTCAGCTACCTGCAACTGAACGATCCGCCGCTGCCCAAGTGGCATGGCATCCCGTACGCCACGATCATGCTAATCGGCGGCGCGGTGCTGGGTATTGCTGTGTCAGCGTGCTGCCGGCTCTTCGCCGCCAGTGGGGCGAACCGCAGAGCCCGGCTCGCGGCCAACGCCCTGCGGTCCGAACTGGAGTCGGTCGCCGACAACCACGTAGTGGCGCCGGCGCGCGATGAGCTCGAGTCCTACTCCCGCTGCCGGGACAAGATCGCGATCGCTCGCGGCTAGCTGTGGTGAAGCCCCTAGTCCCCACACTCGGTACGCCGGGCGCGAACTGTGCCAGTGATACCTCGGTGGTGGCGCTGAGCTCGTCCTCGGTCGCCGTGCCGGACTCCCGTACGACGGCGATCCACTGGCGCACGGACCGCTCCGAGTAGCGCAGCGCACACGTCCTCGCCAGTCCTGCTGACATGGCGGTGAATGGCGTTGGTGGATGGCTCTTATCCCCAGGTGGTGAAGTCGTTGCTGGAAAGGGCCGGAAGACCTGCATCTTCTCTGGTGTCCGCACAGATGCGACCGAAGGGAAGGTGGACGACATGAGCGTTGGCGAGACTTATGTGACCGTGCAGGGTCGGGTCGGCAGCGATGTGCAGTTCAAGGAGGCGGCGGGGTCGAAGGTTGCGCTGGCATCCTTCCGGCTGGGCTCGACGCCGCGGTTCTACGACCGGGGCGAGGGACATTGGGCGGACCGGGCGACCACCTGGTTCACGGTGGAGTGCTGGCGGACTCTTGCGGAGAATGTGAAGGGTTCACTGGAGCGAGGTCAGCCGGTGATGGTCACCGGTCGGCTGAAGACCACCGAGTGGGTGGAACAGGGCGTGCCGCGGAGCCGGACGGTGCTCGACGCCTTCTCGGTCGGACACGACCTGACCCGGGGGACGGCCGCGTTCCGGAAGAACCCTCCCCAGGAGCGGGCGCTGGCGTCGGTCTCAGCGGACGAGGAGATGCGCGGTCTCTCCGATCTGGTGGAGACGGACGCCTCGGCCGGCGAGGAGAGTCCGTTCGGCGCCGAGGAGATCGCGGCTGCCGCGGAGCTGACTCCAGTCGGACTCACCGGAAGCCGTCCGGGCACCGGTTCGGGCACCGGGTCGGATAGCGGTTCGGACAAGGGTTCGGACAAGGGTTCGGAGCAGGAGGTGGGAGCCGGGAGAGTCAGGCGCGCGGCCTGAGAGACACCCGCTGGGCTCCCGGCTGGTTCCGGGGCGGCCACCAGTTGGGAGACAGCGGGCCCCACCGCATAGGCTCTAGGGTATGGCGGAATTCATTTACACCCTTCGCAACGTCCGGAAGGCCCATGGCGACAAGGTCGTTCTCGACAACGTCACCTTGAACTTCCTGACCGGCGCGAAGATCGGCGTGGTCGGGCCGAATGGTACCGGCAAGTCGTCGTTGTTCAAGATCATGGCCGGCCTGGATCATGCCTCCAACGGTGAGGCCCGGCTGGCCGAGGATGCAACGGTAGGGATCCTGCTGCAGGAGCCGCCACTGAGCGAGGGCAAGACGGTACTGGCGAACGTCGAGGAGGGCGTCGGCGACACCAAGTCGAAGCTGGACCGCTTCAACGAGATCTCCGCCGAGCTGGCCGACCCGGACGCGGACTACGACACGCTGCTCACCGAGATGGGCGACCTGCAGACCGAGCTGGACCACCGCAACGCGTGGGACATCGATGCGCAGCTTGAGCAGGCGATGGACGCACTGCGCTGCCCTCCGCCGGACGTGCTGGTCGACCAGCTGTCCGGTGGTGAGCGCCGCCGGGTGGCGCTGTGCAAGCTGCTCCTGCAGCAGCCCGACCTGCTACTGCTCGACGAGCCCACCAACCACCTGGACGCGGAGTCGGTGCAGTGGCTGGAGCAGCACCTGCAGAAGTACCCGGGTGCTGTGCTGGCGATCACCCACGACCGGTACTTCCTGGACAACGTGGCCGAGTGGATCCTGGAGCTGGACCGCGGCAAGACGTATGGCTACGAGGGCAACTACTCCAAGTACCTGGAGACCAAGCAAGAGCGGCTGGTGGTCGAGGGCCGCAAGGACCAGAAGCGGCAGAAGATCCTGGAGCGCGAGCTCGAGTGGGTCCGGTCGAACGCGAAGGCGCGGCAGACCAAGAGCAAGTCGCGGCTCGCCCGGTACGAGGAGCTGGCAGCCGAGGCCGAGCGGTCCAAGAAGCTGGACCTCGATGAGATCACCATCCCGCCGGGGCCGCGCCTGGGCAGCACTGTGCTCGAGGTCGACAACCTGGAGAAGGGCTTCGGCGACCGCAAGCTGATCGACAAGCTGAGCTTCTCGCTTCCGCGGGCCGGCATCATCGGCGTGGTCGGCCCGAACGGCGTCGGCAAGTCGACCCTGTTCCGGATGATCGTCGGCGAGGAGACCCCGGACAAGGGCTCGCTGAAGCTCGGCGACACGGTCCGGATCTCCTATGTCGACCAGTCGCGCGGTGGTCTCGACCCGAAGAAGACCGTCTGGCAGCAGGTCTCGGACGAACTTGACTACATCAAGGTCGCCAACTTCGAGATGCCCAGCCGCGCCTACGTGGCTTCGTTCGGGTTCAAGGGCCCGGACCAGCAGAAGCCGACCGGCGTGCTGTCCGGTGGTGAGCGGAACCGGCTGAACCTGGCCCTGACGCTGAAGATGGGCGGCAACCTGCTGCTGCTCGACGAGCCGACCAACGACCTGGACGTCGAGACCCTGCAGTCCCTGGAGGACGCGCTGCT
>JAWWOY010000264.1:0-7347 GCA_033851195.1 Kribbellaceae bacterium
GGGTTGTCCTCGGCAAGGATCTGGCGTGAGGCGGCAACGATCCACTGGCTCGATCTGATCCCGGCGGTAGGCCCCCAGTAGCTGAAGAGCGGGAAATCCCCCAGCCTCGAGGTCAGGCGATCGTGCAGTTCGACCGGACGGGTGTAGCAGTCCGGCGCCTTCCTCCCGTCGGCGTAGTAGATCGGCCTCGGGGTGACCAGGAGATCCGTGTCCGCGCCCATCGCGTACCACCAGCAGACGTTGGCGACTTTGTACGACGGGTCCTTGCGGCGGGCGAGATCCCAGACCTTGTCGCCCTGGACCAACCTGTTGTGCTGCCGCCAGAGGTAGACCTCGCCCAGGTCGCGGAAGTACCAACCGTTGCCGACGACACCATGTTCGGACGGCATCACGCCGGTGAGGAACGTCGCCTGCGCCGAGCAGGTCACCGCCGGCAGTACGGTCCCGAGCGGTCTCGACAACGGCAACCGCCGCAACCGCGGCATCCGCCGCAACAATCGCGGCGTCAGCCCCACCACATCAACCACCACGACCTGCTTACTCATCCGACCTCCCTCAACCCCAACCCCACCAGGCGATCGCGGAGCCAGTCCAACTCCCCCGCGATACCGACTGCCAACTCCTGCTGGTCCCGCGGCGCCGACGGGAGCACGGACCACGTGTACGTCTCGGACTCCAGGTGATGCGTCAGCGCCGTGGGTCCACCGACCAGTTCGGCCAAGGACGCCTGCAGTACGTCGGTGGTGCTGGCGAGCGGGGCCCGTGGTGCGGCGTGCACAGGCACGTGGAAGTGAACCCGCCACGCCGCCCGCCCGGATAGATCCCCGACCAGGCTCAGGTCGTCCACCCCCGGCCCGCCGTACTCCCGGGTCTGGTGCAGGAACTTCGGCTCGGCGAACTCCGCCAGCAACTCCCGCGCCGCCGAATCCCGTGGATCCGCGACATGCAGCGCAGCCGACACCTGGCTCTTCACCACGGGCACACCTGCTTCGGCGAGCACCGCCATTGCCTCAGCCGGATCCTCGAACTGGACCGCCAGATGACAGGTGTCGAGGCAGATCCCGAGCCCAGACGCAGCGCCGTACCGGCTGAGCCAATCGGCGGCTTGCGGGACCGTCTCGACGACGCAGCCGGGCTCGGGCTCGACTGCCACCCGGATCCGACGACCGGTCTGCTGTTCCACCTCGGCCAGGCGATCCACCACAGCCGCGAAGGCTTCTCGTGCTGCGGCGTTGCGCTCCTCGGTCCAGGTTGTGCGCCATCCCAGGGGCAGCGTCGAGATCGACCCGTACGACGCGTCCGCGGGCATCAGCTCGGCTAGCACCTGGACCAGGTCGAGGGTGTACTCCAGCCGCTCCGGCCGGGACCAGTCGGGCAGGTAGACCTTCTTGCCCACCACCTGGTCGTGGAACCCGGCGTACGGGAATCCGTTCAGGGTGACGACCTCGAGGCCGTTCCGATCGAGGGCGTTCGCCAGCTCCTTCAGCGCTGCCGCGGAGCCGGCCAGTCGTGCCGCCAGCGAATGCGCGAGCCAGAGACCGACGCCGAGCACCGGCACTGCCAGCTCCTTGCGAACCAGCGACGCACAGCCGTCCAGCTGGGCGATGACGCCGTCGAGATCCTCAGCCGGGTGGACGTTGGTGCAGTAGGCCAGGTGAATGATCGAGCCGTCCGGGTGCCGGAATCTCATCCCCGGGCTCCCCGGAGGATCGAGTTTCCTTCGAAGGTCCCGTTCTGGTCGCCAGGCTCCAGATCGAGACGGCCCGACTGGCCGTAGAAGGCGACCGGGTTGCGCCAGAGCACCTGGTCCACGTCGTCCTCAGTGAACCCGGCCGCGAGCATCGCCTGACCGGTCGCATAGGTGCGCAACGGATCCGACCGGCCCCAGTCCGCCGCCGAGTTGACCAGGATCCGCTCGGTGCCGAACTGCTGCAGGATCGCGACCATCCGGTCCGGGTCCATCTTGGTGTCGGGGTAGATCGAGAACCCCATCCAGCAGCCGGAGTCCGCGACCTCCTTCACCGTCAGTTCGTTCAGATGGTCAACGACGACGAACTCAGGCGCGGTCCCGGACTCCCTCACGACGTCGAGCGTGCGGGTGGTCCCGGCCGCCTTGTCCCGGTGCGGCGTGTGCACCAGCACCGGCAACTCGTTGCTCTTCGCCAGTTCGAGCTGCGCCGCGAAGACCGCGTCCTCCTCGGGCGTCATCGAGTCGTAGCCGACCTCCCCCACCGCAACCACCCCGTCCTTGACGAGATACCTCGGCAGCACCTCGAGCACGTCGCGGCAGCGCGGGTCGTTCGCCTCCTTCGGGTTGAGCGCGATCGTGCAGTGGTGCTTGATCCCGAACTGCGAGGCCCGGAACGGTTCCCAGCCGATCAGCGCGTCGAAATAGTCCAGGAAGGAGCCGACGCTGGTCCGCGGTTGCCCCAGCCAGAAGGAGGGTTCGACCAGTGCCTGGACCCCGTGCGCCGCCATCGCGGCATAGTCGTCGGTGGTCCGGGACGTCATGTGGATGTGCGGGTCGAAGATGCGCATGTCAGACACCTCTCAGGGCGGTGAGATAGGGCTGCAGGTCGGCAGGAATCTCGCGGCCGGCGGCGGTCCGCTCGGCCGCGAAGTCGGACATCATCCGTCGCAACTCGTCGTCAGCGCGGCCCGGCAGGCCGTCGACCGTTGCCAGCGGCACTCCGGCGAAGACACACTTCAGCACTGCCTGCCGGAAAGCAGCCTGGGGCAACCATTCCGTTGTGTAGGGCCCCAATGCGGCCGCCAGCAGACGCTGGTCGTTCGTCCGGATCGCATCCGCGACGATCTCAAGGGCCGCGGAACCGACTGCTCCGGCGACCTCGTGGAGACCGAGGGCCCGCAGAATCGCCCGCTTCTCCGCGGCATCACCGTAGCGGTAGAGCTTCGTCAGCTCGGCGGGATCCGTCCCGATCAGCAGCAACGCCCGGACTGCTTCATCAACGGTCCAGCCGTTACCGAGCGCCGCCCGCCCGACCTTGCGCGCGACTGCAGGGAAGAGCCCGGCCAATGGTTCGTCTCGGGCCTCGGCCAGCCAAGCAGCAGCCGCCCCGGGAAGCTCGTCTCGCAGTTCGGCGGCCGTGATCATGGCAGGGCCTTGCGCAGGAAATCGATCGACTCGCGCGCGACTGTGGGCGCCGCGTGTGAATGCCTGGGCAGTTCCACCGCCACCAAGCCGTCGTACCGGATGTCTTGCATTGCCTGCAGGATCGGCGGGAAGTCGACCTCGCCCGTGCCGAACTCGAGATGCTCGTGGACGCCACGTCGCATGTCGTCGATCTGCACGTTCACCAGGTACGGCGCCGCGGCTGCGATGCACTCCGGTGGGTCCTGAGGCTCGTTGCAACGCAGGTGGCCGATGTCCAGGGTGAGCCCGAGGGTGTCGCTGCCGACCTCCGCCCGGAGCTTCAAGTACCCGGCGAGGTCGTCGACGAGCATGCCGGGCTCTGGTTCGAGACCTAGCCGGACTCCGCGATCAGCGGCGTATTCGACGAGCTGGTGGCAACTGGCAACGAGCCGCTGCCAACCGAGTTCGACCGAGACGTCGGCAGGCAACGATCCTGACCAGAACGAGACCGCCTCGGCGCCGAGGTCCGCGGCGACCTGGATCGCCCTTTCCAGCAAGGAGATCCGCCACTGGGCGTCGGCCGAGTGCAACAACGTCGGCTCGTGCTTGCGGAACGGGTCGAGCAGGTAGCGCGCACCCGTCTCGATGACCACGGCAAAGTTGTGCCGGGCAAGCATCCGCCCGACATCGGCGGTCCGCTCGCGAAGATCGGGCCCGAAGGGATCCAGGTGATGGTGGTCCAGCGTCAGGGCGACTCCGTCGTATCCGAGATCGGCGAGTACGGCCAGCGCATCGGGCAATCGATGATTCGCGAAGCCGTTGGTGCCGTAGCCGAACCTCATGTCGGTGACACCTTCCGTGCGAGGGCTCGGGCGAGTGGTAGGGCGGCCATCAGCGCAGCTCCGAGGCGAGGTGCGCCGCCCCGCGCACACCAGGCGGCCTGCAGTGGGACCAGCCCGTGGATGCCCGCGCCGACGGCCTTGCGTAGGCCCGGTCCGGTTGGACTCTGCGCGGCCGCGAGTTGGGCCGGACCGACCTCCTGGACGAAGAGCCCGGCGAGAACTGCCGTGGTGAGACCTGTCGAGCCTGCGACCGTGCCGGCCGTGATGGCCGAGGTAGCGGCGAGCGCGCCGCGCGCCGGCAGCGGCGTACTGCCGTGCACTTCGCCGCGCGACATCGCGGTGACCCCGAGGATGTGAGTGCCGACTGCCAATGCCGGAGCCCAGGCTTTCCGCCGCCGCTCCCCGGCCCCGACCAGTACGTCGAGTGAACGCGCCGCTGCCATGAAGGCGGGTCCAGCCGGGGTGTTCTTCGCGCCGAGGTCGTAGCTCCAGGCTGTTACCGCCAGCAACGCTGAGGTACGGAGACCGGCCCGACCGCCCGCTGCCCTCGCCAGGCCCAACCCGGCAGCAGTGAGTGCGGAGGCCAATCCGAAAGCGGCTTGCGGTGACACCCGACCTGACGGGATCGGCCGCTCGGGACGTTCGATCGCGTCGACCCAGCGGTCCGCCCAGTCGTTCAGCGCCATCCCGGCCCAGTAGATGCAGATCGACGAAGCCGCTAGTCCGGCGAGCCTGCCAGGCCTGAGGTTGTCTGCCGCGACTGCGCCGGCCAGTACGTCGCCCGGAACCGTCAGTGCGGCTGGAGCCCGCACCAGTTCAGCGAGATCCGCGAGCCTCATGAGCGGACCCAGCACACCAACTCGTCGTACTGCCTGACCAGGGAGTGCTCGGTGGAGTCGACCGGATCCTTGAAGTAGAAGCCCAGGAACGGCATCGCCCCGACCAGGCCCCGCTCGAGTGCCCGGACCGAGAGCCTGGCAAGGTCGAGCACGAGCGGCGCGGCCAACGCCGAGTCACACCCCTGCCAGGTGAACTGCATGGCCATCCGGACGCCCAGGAATCCCGAGAACACGATGTGATCCCAGGCCGTCTTCCAGTCGCCCATCGAGTCCACGTAGTCGATGTGCACCTGACCCTCGACGTCGCCGAGGAGCTCGGACAGGCCGCGCTCCTTGGAGATGTTCTTCGACTCCGCCGCGCGAGGGTCGGCGAGGGTCGCGCCGTCGCCACCACCGAGCAGGTTGGTGCCGGACCACGCGTGCACCGGCAAAGCCCGGGCCGCGAACATCGGGGCCAGCACGCTCTTCAGCAGGGTCTCCCCGGTCTTGGCGTCCTGCCCGCCGTACGGCACTCCCCTGTCGATGGCCCACTCCCGGACGGCCGCCGGCCGGATCGACGGCGACGGGGTGAAGTCCACGTACGCCGCTCCGGCCTCGAAAGCAGCGAGTGCTCCGAGTGAGCTGGCGGGCAGCACCGGCTCGGACCCGGCCAGGGCCTCCCTGAGCCGACCGAGGTCGAGGTCATCGATCGCGTAAGGCGGCTCGGTCGAGGCGACGTTGATCGCGACCACCTGCTCGAGGTCGTTCCGCAGTCGGAAGGTGCGGATGTCCTCGGCGATCCGGCGGACCTGGTCGTACTGGCTGCCGCGAGGTGCCGGCAGCAGGACCAGGTTCCGCTCGGCCTCGGCGAGTTCGGCGCTGATCAGGCCGTCCAGCCCGGCAGGCAGGACTCCACCGGCGATCAGCCGCTCGACCTGCTTGGTGAGAGGGGTGTCGACGACGTCATGGCCGCCGAAGGCGAGGTGATCCGTGGGCACCAGACCCGCGTCGGCGAAGTCCGGCAGTTCCGTCACGACTCCGGCGGGCGGTGCACCGTGACGCAACGCGGCGGCTCCGGCGATGGTGGTGGTCGCCACCGATCCCCTTGCCCCGAACAACCAGACCCCAGCTCGTCGACCCATCTGCTGCTCCTCACGGACGGCACACGAACCATAGCCACGGATGGTGATGTCGGGCGGACTATCCGTGACTGACCGGAACTCTAGAGTGGCCTTCGGCGGATTGGGAAGAACCTGCCGCCCAACGAGACGAAAAGATCGCGACTACTGGGCAAGCGCCGATTCCGCCGGCCCGGAGGACGTGGGCTCGGCGACCAACTCGGGGGAACGATCGGCGACGGCCATCGCGGCGAGGACGGTGGTCAGCGGGACGGCCAGGATGATGCCGAGGCTGCCCACCAGCCCCCGGATGATCTCCATCGCGACCGGCTCGGTGGAGATGCCGTACATGACACCCACGTTGCCGACGGAGTACATCATCAGGAGCGGGAGTGCCGCACCCGCGTAGGCCAGCACCAGCGTGTTCACGACCGAGGCGACATGGGCGCGGCCGATCCGCAGGCCGGCCGACACCAGCGACCGCCTGCTTGCGGACGGATTGGCGGCAGACAGCTCCCATACCGCACTCGCCTGAGTGATGGTCACATCGTCCAGCACCCCGAGGGCACCGATCACCATCCCGGCAACCAGCAAGGCGGAGAGGTCAAGACCTGGGAAGAAGCCCTTGACGTTCGAAGCGCTGTCAGCCGCCAGCCCGCTCAACTGGCCCAGCGTGACGAACACCCAGCCCAGACCGACGGTGAGCCCGAGGGCAGCGATGGTGCCGGCGAGCGCCACTGCCGTCTCCGCGTTCACCCCGTGGGTCAGGAAGAGCGCCACCACCATGATCACCGAGCCACCGACGACGGCCACCAGCAGCGGGTTCGAGCCTTCCAGGATGGCCGGCATGATGAACTGGGTCAGCATCACCGCCGTGAGGGCGAGCGCGCCGAGAGCAGCCAACCCACGCCAGCGGGACAGCGCGACCACCGCGATGGCGAAGATGACGGCCAGGATGGCCAGCGGCCGGGTGCGGTCGTGATCGGTGTACGAGTAGCGCTGATCGGCCGGCGCACCCTTCGTCTCGGAGAGCATGATCACGTCTCCGACGTGCACGGGCAGTGTCCCCTGGCTGCTGGTCGGCACTTGGACCTGGAAGTCCTTACCCTTGTCGCCGGCGGGCGCGTCGGTCAGCCTGACCGTGGCCACATCGCATTTCTCCGTGGCTTTGGCACACGGCTCGAGTGCGGTCACCGTGCCGCGCGCGGGATTCATGTTCGGTGCCGCAGACTTCACCGGGCCGCTCGGCCAGAGCAGCACCATCGCGACCACCGCAGCCAGGATCAGCGGCGCCAGGATGCCTGCCACCACGATCCGGACCCGCCTGGCCACCACGGCGTCGGCGTCGACCACCGAGGTGTCCACCACCTCGTCACCATGCCCGTGGCCGTGGCCGTGGCCATGGCCCCGCGGAGTCTCGATCCGGCGCCTGCGATTGCCCTTGGGTTCGGCTCGTCTGCGCCCCACGTTCCGCC
>JAWWOY010000290.1:0-11628 GCA_033851195.1 Kribbellaceae bacterium
ACGGTCCGGGCAACGGCGGCCGCCTACGCGGACCCACAGCTGCGGACCCTGGACGCCATTCACCTGGCCAGCGCCCAGACCCTGCTGCTGGAGGGCCTGCCTCTTACAGCCCTCGTGACCTACGACAAGCGTCTGCTCACCGCCGCTGCTGAAGTCGGCCTCGCCACGGCGGCCCCAGGCGCCGAGGATCCTCAGTACTAGGCAGTGAACTTGAGGGACAGGCTGGCGGGGCCGGTGTGCAGTTTGTACTTGTCGGGGATCGCCGGGCCGCAGGAATTCGAGCCGATGCCGGCCTGGGCCAGGTCGAGTGTCACGTACGTCGTGTCGCGGGCAACCAGGTCCGGCGCGTGCTTCGCCTCCTCCAGGTCCTGGGTGGTCCAGTTCCGTACGGTCAGGCCGAACAGGTCCGGAGCCGCCTCGATCCGCAGGGATTCCAGGACCGCCCAGCGGGTGTCGATGCGGTGACCGTTCTCCTGCGGACGCACGTACGGCGTCTGCAGCTGGTCCACCGTCGCGGAGTACGTACCGACTACGGCAGCGGCGCGGGTGTCGACGTACGCCTCGTTCGGGCCGGTGCCGAACCACTCGACCCGCTCCACCCGGCGCGGCAGCTCAAAGGTGATGCCCAGCCGCGGCAGTGTCGCCGGCACCTGACCGTCAGGCTCCACCGACAGGTCCAGTACTACGGAACCGTCCTCCGCGTGCGTCCACCGCCAAGTGGCGACTAGACCCCACTGCAGAGCCGGCGGGGCGGTCCTGGTGACCACCTCCCAAGCGCCTTCCACTGGACCGGCAGACACCACGCGGTGCTGAACGCGGTGGAGCCCTGCTGCCTTCCACTCGCCCGCGACGCCCGGGATCGCGTCATTGTCGGTCGGAGCCCGCCAGACGTCGAGGTGGAGGTTGCGCAGGCCGAGCGACGCCACGTCGATCCCGTGCACGCCAGCGGTGATGTCCTCGCCGCCGGACTCCCTGGTCTGTCCAACTCCACTCGTCGTCTCGGCCGGCTCATCGAGCCGCACCTGTCCCAAGGCAACGCGGTGACCGGCCTCCGCCCACGCGGTGCCCTCTGTCAGCTCGGCCGTGACGGTCAGCCAGGTCTCGGGCTGGTTCGCCCCTGCCTGCGCGATCATTCCCGGCGGCAGCTCGACCGACACCGTCTGGCCCGGCGCGATCGGCGGCACCGGTAGGTTCCCGCTGCCCACGACCTCGCCCTGGATCTCCGTGACGGTGTTGAACGTCAGGTGGCTGGTGTCGAGCACTTCGTAGCGGCTGGTGATGGCGACACGACCCTTGCTGTCGGCGGTGATCACCAGCGGCTCGATCACCTTGACGTACTCAAGCATGCCCGGCGACGGCGTCCGGTCGGGCAGAAGCAATCCGTCGCAGACGAAGTTGCCGTCGTGGATCAGCTCGCCGAAGTCGCCACCGTAGGCGTAGAACTCGTTGCCGTCGGCGTCCTTCGTCCGGAGGCCGTGGTCGATCCATTCCCAGATGAAGCCGCCCTGGCAGCGCGGGTACCTGTCGAACAGTTCGCGGTAGTCGGACAACCCGCCCGGCCCGTTGCCCATCGCATGTCCGTACTCGCACAGGATGAACGGCAGTCCCCGGTACGACGAGGGGTCGGCGCCGATCTTCTCCACGTCCTCCAGCGAGGTGTACATCTGCGAGTACACGTCGACGAACTCCACCTGCGAGTCCCGCTCGTAGTGCACCGGCCGGGACGGATCCCGGTCCTTGGCGAACTCGTACATCGCCCGCAGGCTGTCGCCCATCCCGCACTCGTTGCCGAGCGACCAGATCACGATGCTCGGGTGGTTCTTGTCCCGCTCGACCATCCGGCGCATCCGCTCGACCAGGTCCGGCTCCCAGCGCGGGTCCATCACCGGGTTCGGCAGTTTCGGCGGCTCCGGCTCGTAGCCGAACCCGTGCGTCTCCAGGTCGCACTCGTCGATCACATAGAGGCCGTACTCGTCGCAGAGCTGGAGGAAGTACGGGTGCGGTGGGTAATGGCTGGCCCGGACCGCGTTGAGGCCGGCCCGCTTCATCAGCAGCACGTCGTCGAGCATGTCCTGCTCGGTCAGCGCGCGGCCGCGGTCCGGATGGAACTCGTGCCGGTTGACCCCGTTGAACAGGACCCGGTTGCCGTTCACCGTCAGGATCCCGTCCACGATCGCCACCGTGCGGAACCCGATCCGCAGCCGGACGTCACCACCCTCGCTGCGCAGCACCGCGTCGTACAGGCGGGGCTTCTCGGCGCTCCACGGTTCGACCCGGTCGATCCGCGCATGCTCACCCGTCGGCAGTTCGAGGCCGAGCTCCGGTATGACGACGGTGCCCGCCACGTCGGACTCCACCAGCAGGGTGCCGGCGCCGTCGAGATGATCGAAGGCGGCACGCACGAACACATCGGTGGGAGCGTCGGGGCGCAGCGCCAGCAGGTTCACTTCGCGGAAGATCCCGGACAGCCACCACATGTCCTGGTCCTCGAGATAGCTGCCGGCCGACCACTGGTGTACCCGGACGGCGATCCGGATCTCCTTGCCGGGGGCAACCAGCGCGGTCAGGTCGAACTCGGTCGGCAACCGGCTGCCGGATGACCAGCCGACGAAGCTGCCGTCCACCCACACCGCGAAGCGCGAGTCGACGCCCTCGAACCGGAGCACCACCCGGGCGCCGTCCCAGTCAGCCGGCACCGTGACCGTGCGGACGTAATCACCGGTCGGGTTGTCCGTCGGCACCTGCGGCGGCTCGAGCGGGAAGGGATACACGACATTCGTGTACGCCGGTGCGCCGTACCCGCTGAGCTGCCAGTGCCCGGGCACGCTGATGGTGTCCCATCCGGACGTGTCCAGGTCTGCGGACAGGTCGTCGGGGGCAGCTGCCACGCTCGGCGAGAGCCGGAAGCTCCAGTCACCGGTCAGCGCGATCCGCGGGGAGTCGTCATTCAGCCAGGCCCGAGCAGGCAGGACGTTGGCGCCGGGAGCAAAGTCTTCGACATAACTGAGATCTGAGGTCACAGGCATCGACCGTACCGCCGATCTGCTCATGTATCCACAGGTCTCAACAGATATGGACACGGCGCATACGTTTATTTGATGGCCCGGGCACACTCCGCGCAGAGGCCGATCAGGGCGACCTGTTCCGGGACCAACTGGAAGCCGATCTCACGCTGCAGCTTGCGCCGGACCGGTTCCAGGATGTCGCCCGCCACGTCCACGACCGTGCCGCACTCGCTGCAGCGCAGGTGCAGGTGCCGCGGCACCAGATCCCCCGCCAGGTGGTACGTCGTGCCGGCGCGGCCCAGGTGGACGTGGGTGACCAGGCCGAGTTCGCCGAGCGCATCGAGCGCCCGGTAGACAGTGGCCCGATGGATGCCCGGGCGGAGTTCCTCGGCACGCTCGCCGATCTGCTCGGCGCTCAGGTGCTCCTCGGTGCCCGCGAGCACCTCGACGACCGCGAGCCTGGCCGGCGTGACCCGTTCGCCGCGCTCGCGCAGCCGCTTCGCGGTGACCTCGGCCGGGCCCTTCAGTGGCGTTGCCATACCTCCAGTCTGACCTATCGTCCCAGCCGTTTGCCGAGGCTCCTGAAGGGCACTGAAGGACTGGCATATAGTCAACTTCAAACCACACTTTCACCTGTTCTTCGGAGGATTGTCGTGACCGACTACACCCTGCCGGATCTGGGCTATGACTACGGCGCACTCGAGCCGCACATCTCCGGCCAGATCATGGAACTCCACCACTCCAAGCACCACAAGGCTTACGTCACCGGTGCCAACACCGCGCTGGAGCAGATGTCGGAGGCCCGGGAGAAGGACTCCTTCGGCACCGTGAACCAACTGAGCAAGAACCTCGCGTTCAACCTGGCCGGACACGTGAACCACACCGTCTTCTGGCAGAACCTCTCCCCGGACGGCGGCGACAAGCCGGACGGTGATCTCGGCGCGGCCGTGGACGAGTTCTTCGGCTCCTTCGACGCGTTCCGCAAGCACTTCACCGCGAGCGCACTCGGCATCCAGGGCTCCGGCTGGTCCATCCTGGCCTACGACACGCTGGGTCAGAAACTGATCATCGAACAGCTCTACGACCACCAGGGCAACCTCGCCCAGGGCCAGGTCCCGCTGCTGATGCTGGACATGTGGGAGCACGCCTTCTACCTGCAGTACAAGAACGTGAAGGCCGACTACGTCGAGGCCTTCTGGAACATCGCACACTGGGCCGACGTGGCGAAGCGCTTCAGCGCCGCCCGCACCCAGACCAACGGCCTACTCACCCCAGGTCAGTAACAACAACCACCACCGGTAAGGGGCTAAATCCCCCGGGGGGCCGCCAGGGGCTAACAAACCCCAGGGGCGCCGCTCAGAGGCTAAAAAACCCTCGGGGGCACGACAAAGCCCGCATGATCATCGGTCCCAAAAAACCATCCCTGACCGCTGCCAGTCGGCTGACAGGCAGCCTAGATGGTTTTTTGGGACCGATGATCATGCGGGCTTTCGCCGCTGTGGCTGGGGTTTTCTAGCCTGTGACCGCGCTGTGGCTGGGGTGTCCTAGCCTGTGATCGCGCTGTGGCTCAGGACTTCTTGGTCGTGGTCTTCTTGGTCGCCGTCTTCTTGGTTGCCGCGGTCTTCTTGGCGGCGGTCTTCTTGGTGGCTGCTTTCTTGGCGGCGGTCTTCTTGGCTGGGGTCTTCTTGGCGGTCTTCTTTACCGGACCGCGGGCGCGCTTGTCGGCCAGCAGTTCGGCCGCGCGCAGCAGCGAGATGGTGTCGACCGAATCGTCCTTGCGCAAGGTCGCGTTGGTCTCCCCGTCAGTGACGTACGGACCGAAGCGGCCCTCCTTCACCACCACCGGCTTGCCCGACTCCGGGTCCTCCCCCAGCTCCTTGAGCGGCGGCGCGGCGGCCCGTCGGCCGCGCTGCTTGGGCTCGGCATAGATCTTCAGAGCGTCCTCGAGGGTGATCTCGAACATCTGCTCCTCGGACTGCAGCGACCGGGAGTCGGTGCCCTTCTTCAGGTAAGGCCCGTAGCGGCCGTTCTGCGCGGTGATCTCCTCACCGGTCTCCGGGTCCTTGCCGACCACCCGGGGCAGCGACAGCAGCTTGAGCGCGTCGTCCAGGGTGACGCTGTCCAGCGACATCGACTTCAGCAGCGAGCCGGTCCGCGGCTTCGCGCTCTTCGGCGCGTCCTCGGGCAGCACCTCAGTCACGTACGGGCCGTAGCGACCCGCCTTCGCAACCACCTTCAAGCCCGTGTCCGGCACATTCCCGAGCTCCACTTCGACGCCCGAGGGCTGGCTGAGCAGCTCCAACGCCTTGTCGACGGTGAGCTCGTCCGGCGGCAGGTCCTCCGGCACGTTGGAGCGCCGCTCTTCCTTGTCCTCGACGTACGGCCCGTACCGGCCGACGCGAACCACGATCCCGCTCTCGTTACCGCCGACCGGGAAAGTCGACATCTCCCGGGCGTCGATGTCGCCGAGATCGCTGACCATCGACTGCAGGCCCTCGATGCCGTCGCCGCCGAAGTAGAACCGGCCCAGCACGCCTTCGCGGGCCTGGTTGCCGGCCGCGACGTCGTCGAGCACGTCCTCCATCGTCGCCGTGAAGGCGTAGTCGACCAGCCGTGTGAAGTGCTCCTCGAGCAGCCGGACCACGGCGAAGGCAAGCCACGCCGGGACCAGCGCGTTGCCCTTCTTGTAGACATAGCCGCGGGCCTGGATCGTGCCCAGGATCGACGCGTACGTCGACGGCCGGCCGATCTCGCGCTCTTCCAGTTCGCGGATCAGGGTTGCCTCGGTGAAACGGGCCGGCGGCTTCGTCTCATGCCCGGAGGCGAGCACCTCGTCGGCCGGCAGCACGTCACCCTCGGCCACGTCCGGGAGTTGGGTCTCGCGGTCGTCGGTGTCGGCCGACGGATCGTCCGCCCCCTCGACGTACGCCTTCAGGAAGCCGTGGAAGGTGATCACGCGACCCGACGAGGTGAACTCGCAGTTCTCCCCGGAGCGGGCCCGGGCGTCGATCTTGATCGAGACGCTGCGGCCCTCGGCATCCTTCATCTGCGACGCGATGGTACGCATCCAGATCAGCTCGTAGAGCCGGTACTCGGCGCCGCTCAGCCCGGTCTGTGCCGGGGTCTGGAAGACCTCGCCGGCCGGCCGGATCGCCTCGTGCGCCTCCTGGGCGTTCTTCACCTTGGAGGTGTAGACCCGCGGCTTGTCCGGCAGGTACGACGCGCCGTACAGTTCGCGGACCTGGGAGCGGGCGGCGGTGATCGCGGTGTCCGACAGCGTGACCGAGTCGGTACGCATATAGGTGATGTTGCCGTTCTCGTACAGCCGCTGCGCGATCTGCATCGTCTGCGAAGCGGACATGTTGAGCTTGCGGCCCGCCTCCTGCTGCAACGTGGTGGTCCGGAACGGCGCGTACGGCTTGCGGGTGTACGGCTTCGACTCGATCGACCGGACGGTGAACTGCGAGTCCCGCAGCGCAGCGGCCAGCGCGGTCGCCGTCGACTCGTCCAGGTGAACCGTGTTCTGGCTCTTCAGCTCGCCGGTGGGCGCGAAGTCGCGGCCCTGTGCCACCCGCTTGCTGTCCACCGCGACCAGCCGGGATGGGAAGTGCCGCGGCGTCCTACCCTCGCCGGCGTCCAGCGTGGCGTCCAGATCCCAGTACGACGCGCTGCGGAAGGCGATCCGTTCGCGCTCCCGGTCGACCACCATCCGGATCGCGACGGATTGGACCCGGCCGGCCGAAAGCTTCGGCATGACCTTCTTCCAGAGCACCGGCGAGACCTCGTAGCCGTACAACCGGTCGAGGATGCGCCGGGCCTCCTGGGCGTCGACGAGCGCGTCGTTGATGTCCCGCGCACTCCCGACCGCGTCCTGGATCGCCTTCGGGGTGATCTCGTGGAAGACCATCCGATGGACCGGGATCTTGGGCTTCAGTTCGTCCAGCAGGTGCCACGCGATGGCCTCGCCCTCGCGGTCCTCATCTGTGGCCAGGTAGAGCTCATCGGCGGACTTCAGCAGGTCCTTGAGCTTGCGGATCTGCGCCTTCTTGTCGGCCGGTACGACGTACAGGGGGTCGAAGTGGTCCTCGATGTTGACGCCGAGCCGCGCCCAGGGCAGGCCTTTGTACTTGGCCGGGATCTCGTCGGCACCCTTCGGCAGGTCCCGGATGTGGCCGAAGCTCGACTCCACCACGTATCCGGACCCGAGGAAACCGGCGATCATCCGCGCCTTCTTCGGCGACTCGACGATCACCAGCCGGCGCCCGGCGCCGTTACTTCCTGCCTTGGTCCCTGCTGCCCCTGCCACTGCGCTCCTTGCCTTGCCTTATGTCACTCGTGATGCTGACAACACGTGCAGCCGGACTGGTGTTCCCCCGTGCGCGGAACCTCACCCGTCCGAGGACAGAGTACGGCCGACGGCAACGCACTTCTCAACGCACCGTAACCGGTCCTGGCGTCACCACGCTCATCAGGCCCGCTCAGCGGACGAACTTCACCTCTGGGTGACTCGGCGATTTGTGCCGCTGCATCCACCCCGAGGGGGACGACCTCGGTGGCAACGGCACAGTTGCCGTGCGCATCGTTGTCCCAGGCAGCGACCTCGCTCGGTGGGTCGGATGCCACCAGCTTGCTCAGCCCCTGAGCGCATCCGACTTTCGGCTGGGATTTCCCTGACTTGCCCCCGGGCCCTATCCGTCGCCGTCCCAGGGGACGATACGGGTGGGTTCCGGTGGCAAGCGGGCCCTTCTCCATGACAGGGTCTGCCATGGTCCCCCTCTCATGGTGGTGCCAGAGCTACCGAAGAAGTAGTGCCATCACCATCAAACCTGATCCCCCGCACCGCTAGTTTCAAGGTAGTCGGAAGTTCCTGGGGGCGGCAGTCAGAGAGGGCGCGTGGGAGTCATGGTTGCGACATACCTGAAGAGGTGGCTCGGCAGCCGGTTGTTGAGCAGAACCACCCGGAAGGGCCTGGATCTGTCCAAGCTGCGGGTGGTCCCGCGCCAGGTCTCGATGCCGCTGCGCCGCGACGGCCTGGATCCCGTACCGGAGCTGGCCAAGATGCGGGAGGTCGAGCCGGTCAGCAAACTGGCGAACCTGTTCGGTCTCAACGTCTGGCTGGTCACCGGGCATGCCGAGGCCAGGTCGGTGCTCGCGGACGCTGTCAACTTCAGCAATGACATCCGGCCGATGATCGGCTCGGACCCGAACAAACCCTCCGAAGGGATCGGCGGTCTCGGGTTCACCGACCCGCCGGACCACACCCGGTTGCGCAAGTTCCTGACGCCGGAGTTCACCAAGCGCCGGCTCTCCCGGCTGACGCCACGGATCGAGGAGATCGTCAACGGCCAACTCGACCTGATGGAGGCCAAGGGCCCGATCGTCGACCTGGTCGCAGACTTCGCCTTCGCGGTGCCGTTCCTGGTGATCAGCGACCTGCTGGGCGTGCCCGAGTCCGACCGTGAGCTGTTCCGCGAACTCGGCCCGGCCCGGTTCGACCTGTCCGGCGGCGGCGCCGGCGTGTTCGGCGCGGCCAGCGAGTCGCGGGAGTTCCTGTTCGAGATCGTCGCCAAGCAGCGGAAGAACCCTGGCGACGGCCTGATCGGGTCGATCCTGCGCGAGCACGGTGACGAGATCGACGACGTCGAGCTGGGCGGACTCGCCGACGGGGTGTTCCTGGGTGGCTATGAGACGTCCGCCAGCATGCTCGCGCTCGGCACCCTGGTGCTGCTGCGCGACCCGGAGAACTTCGCCCGGATCCGGTCCGAGCAGGGCGCGGTCGACAGCATCGTCGAGGAACTGCTGCGCTACCTGACCGTGGTCCAGGTCGCGTTCCCGCGCTTCGCCCGGCACGACCAGGAACTGTTCGGTCAGCGGGTCAACAAGGGCGATCTGGTCGCCGTCTCGCTGTCCGGTGCCGACCGTGACGCCAAGGTGTTCGGCCCGGATGCGGAGGACTTCTACCCGCAGCGGGCCCCTGCGGCGCACTTGGCCTTCGGGCACGGCATGCACCGCTGTGTCGGCGCAGAGCTGGCCCGGATGGAACTCCGCTCCGCCTTCACCGCCTTGGCGCACCGCTTCCCCGACCTGTCCCTGGCGGTGGCGCCCGAGCAACTCCGGTTTCGCGACTTCTCCATCGTCTACGGCGTCGAGTCCCTGCCAGTCCAGCTCCGCGCCGATGCCATTACCCAGCAAGCCGCCGGCTGAATCGGACTCGTCAGTCTGGTAACGGCCTCGATGCATCGCGTGACAGCGAAACCCTTCAGGTCCACAATGGACGGTCCGAACCCAGCAGCCGGGCCCGGGCTTCGTAGCGGGAGGTAGGGGTGACGGACGCGTCTCGATTACTCCCCGCTAATGACAGGTCACCCATAGTGAACGACAATGGAGCTTCGTCTCTGCTGCAGCCTGGGGAGGTGTCATGTCCGAGACGTCGGGGGTAACCGCGCGGATTGCTGCGGCAATGACGCGCGCCCAGTCGGGAAGTCCGACCCAGGCGGCCGCGGACCTCCACCTGCTGCTGACCGAACTCGGGCCCGAGCCGACCAGTGAACGCGCCGCGGCCGAGTACGTCCGGGCGGTCACGGCACACCACGCAAACGACAGCGAGGCTGCGCTGGACGCGGTCGACTGTTGCATCCGGGTGGCGCGGGCGATCGACGAGCCCGGCTGGGAGGCGAACGCCCTCGCGATGCGCATCGTCACGCTGATCCGGACCGGCCAGGGCGGTGACTCGGTGGCCGATCTGGTCGCCGCGGAGCATGCGCTCTCCCGCACCCAGAACGTCGGGCTGGCGGCCTGGGCGCACACCGGACTCGGCTACGCCTACGACCTGCTACGGCTCTTCGAGTTGTGCATCCCGCATTTCGAGCTGGCTGCCGCGACCGAGCTCGACCTGCTCGGCCTGCCCGAGGCGCCCGCGATCGACCGGTTGAACCTGGCCGAATCCAACTTGCGCTGGGCGCACGAGATGGAGCGGCTGGGCGACGGGTCGTACGACGACGAGATCCATCGCCGGCGCAGCGAGGCGAGGCGCTGGGCCGGCGAGGCGATCGAGGTGATCGTCCGCGACGACCTGATCGGCTACTGGCCGATCGCCGGGCGGACCTGGCTGGCCGCCAGCGACGGCGACACCGACCCGGCCGCCGCCTCGGTGGTGCTGAAGGACTGCCGCGACCAGCTGGCCAAGCTCGGCGACGCAGAACTGGCCGCGATCGCCGGCGCCTACCTGGCCAAGGCGTACGCGGCACTGGGCCAGATCGACGAGGCCCGGGAGGCCGCCGGCCGCGCCGCTGCCGAACTCCCGCCGACCTCCGATCCGCCGGTCGAGGCGCTGGTCCGGCACACGGCTGTCCAGATCGCCGCCGAATCGGGTGATTCCGGCGCGATGGCGGGGCTGCAGTACGCCCGCTCCATCACCCGTGGCTGGTGGGCGGAACGCCTGCGCGGCCTGTACGCCGTCCGCAGCGCGCTGGCGACGCATGAGCTCTCCCTGCGGCACGACGCGGAGTGGCGTGCCGCCCGGGAGGACCCGCTGACCGGCGTCGGGAATCGCCGTGCGCTGGACGAACGGATGGCCCTGGCGATCGACTCCGGCCGTTCGGTCGCCGTGGTCGCCATCGACGTGGACAACCTCAAGGTGGTCAACGACAGCCACGGCCACGCCCGTGGCGACGAGGTGCTCCGCCGCGTCGGGCAGTTGCTGGCCGAGCAGTCCCGGGCCGAGGACGTGGTGGCCCGAGCGGGCGGCGACGAGTTCGTGGTGGTGCTGGACAACCCGGACGAGCGCGGCGCCGGCGAGCTGGTCGACCGGATCAGGGCGGCCGCGGAGCGGATCGCGATGACGGCCGACGAGCCATGGTTCGCGATGCTCCGGCTCAGCATCGGCCATGCCGCCAGCACCGACGGCACTCCGGTCACCGAACTGCTCGCCGCCGCAGACACCCGGATGTACGCCGAGAAGCGGGCCAGACTCAGACAGCGAGGCCGGTCAACCGGGAACTGAGCTTCCACAGTCGAGGAAGCCCTCGGCCACAAGACGGCGGATCGGGCCGGCGTAGCGGTCGTGCAGGTCGGCCGCGTCCGCGCCCAGCAGTTGCGCCAGGGCGGTCAGAATCTGGCCGGCGGTCAGGTCACCGTCGCACGCGCCGACGAACCCCGCGAGCACGGTGTCCGCCTGCTCGGCCCGGCGCATCCCCCGCTGCCGACGGAGCACGATCGTCGTCGGGTCCGCCGCACCAGGCGGCCCGGCCGTCTCCTCCACCACGTCCCCGGCGACCACCAGATGAAGAGCATGCAGGTCGCTCGGCAGGTCCTCGATCCGCTCGAAACGCTCCAGCACGTGTGGCCCGATCGGCTGCTCGATCTCGTACGGCCACTCCTCGCAGGTCGTCGTACCGGGGGTGTTGTGCAGCGTCACCCAACCCATCCCGATCGCTTCCACCTGCTGTTCGTCGAGCCACCTGAGCCAGGCGTCGTACCGGGTCGTGTACTCGGGGCAGCCGTGCAGGCCCGCGTCGCGCAACCACAGCTCGACGTACTCGGCCGGGTCCAGTTGCTCGCGCTGCACCACCCAGCTCGAGCGGTCGCCGGTCCAGCCCGCCAGGCGCTCGCGCCAGTCCTGACC